>JAJFHY010000061.1 GCA_021775375.1 Amylibacter sp.
TATTGTTGGTTGAAGATTTAAACGCATCGGATTTAAGGCGGGACGGCAAAGATGCGCTGCCTAAATTACATGGGGCTTTGCTGAAGAATGAACAGGATGTACATTTGTTTGAACGACTGGCATTTATGGCCCGGGGAGGACGGTAGTTATGGATATCCGTGAGGTGACCAAAGATGATCAGCAAAGTTGGGCTGATCTGTGGAAGCACTATTTGGAATTCTACGAAACGGCATGCCCGGCTGATGTTTATCAGACCACTTGGGCGCGTATTATGGATCCGGATGAGCCTATGTATGCGGTTATGGCGTTTGATACCGGTAGGGCTGTAGGGCTGGTTAATTTTCTATATCACAAATCGTTTTGGGAAGTTGAAGATCGTGTTTATTTAAATGATCTATATGTGGACCCGTTCTGTCGGGGCGCAGGTATCGGGGGTGAATTAATTAAATCCGTGGAAAATCACGCCAAAGAGCACAATGCAGCTTTAGTCTACTGGCTAACTGATACGGATAATAAACAAGCACAGATATTATACGATAAAGTTGCGACGCGAACGCCTTTTATAAAGTATCGTATGCCGTGAGAATGAAGCATATAATATTTATAATTTACTGTCTGGTGTTGGTTGGTTGCGCGTCGCAAGCCCCAGTGGAAGTCAGTCATAATTCAAAAACGCTAATCGCAAATACAAAAATGCAGACTTTTCCGAATATGCGTGTCGGCAGATCGGTTCACCGATCAAATGTAGACATTACGGAAGAGTTTCTGGATTTAAGTTTTGCATTGGAGAGCGGCCAAAGCATAACGCGGTTAACACGCTTTTCAGGCCCTATAACCGTTTCGATTACAGAAACTGCACCGGATGCTGTTGTGCGTGAACTTGACCGTTTGCTCGCACGTATGAGATCAGAAGCGGGTCTGAATATTGCACGGGTTTCGGGAAATGTATCTAATATACATGTAGAAACATTGCCGAAAAGACAATTGCAAAGCATGTTCCCGACGGCAGCATGCTTTGTTGTGCCTAATGTAACGGGTTGGTCTGACTATCGCCGCAAGAGATACAAAAGAAGTGTGGATTGGACACGTTTGGAAGAACGCACACTTATAACTGTGTTTATGCCGAATGATGTGTCCCCACAGGAATCACGTGATTGCCTGCACGAGGAAATCGCTCAGGCTCTGGGCCCGGTAAATGATCTCTACCGCTTGCCGGACAGTGTTTATAATGACGATAATTTCAATATTGCGCTTACCTCTTATGACATGCTTATTTTAAAGGCCTATTATGCACCTGAAATTCAAAATGGCATGACAAAATCCGAGGTTGCGGCAGTGCTTCCACAAATTTTGTCACGTTTGAACCCCGCAGGCCGATCTTTGCCACCTGCAAGATTGCCGAAAACATCCAGAAGTTGGATAGATGCTATAGAAACAGCACTGGGACCAAGTGCCGGTACAAATAAAAGACGTAATGCTGCATCCAGCGCTGTTCAGATCGCAAAAAGCAATGGATATAATGATCACCGTCTGGGATTTTCCCATTATGCCCGTGCACAAGTATCTCTTTATAACGACCCACGATTAGCCGCTGCGGATTTCGATCGTGCTTATATGATTTTTAAAACCTTGTTCGGCAGGAATGATATCCATACAGCTCAAGCAGCGGTTCAAATGGCCTCACTTGCATTATCTGCAGGGAAATACGATTTGGCACTGGATTTTATCAACAGTTCAATCCCAGCAGCGCGACGTGCACAAAACGGATCACTACTGTTCAGTTTATTGGCGATGAAGTCAGAAGTTTACGTAGGATTGGGACGGTTTGCCGATGCAAAATCCTTGAAAAAAGAGGCGATTAGCTGGGGCCATTATGGCCTTGCAACCAATGCCGAGATTTCAAATCGTCTGGAGCAGGTTGCCGCGTTACGTCCAAAGACAGTTAAGAAGGGTATATAATATGTTTATGGTTCCGGCATTTTTTCTGGGGGTATTGATAGGTGTATGGCGCGCCTATAAGAAACAGGGCAACAAACTGGATATGCTGCAATATGGTGCGACCCATGGTATTATCTTTTTCATTATCGCCATGTTTATGACCATTGCCCTTGGTTGGCTGGGCTGGGTGTAATTTATGTTCCTGCCGCTCTTCGCGAATTTGAAAGATGCGAAGATACCTGTGTCTTTGCGCGAATATCTAACATTGCTTCAAGCAATGAAAATGGATTTGGCGACTTATGATATTGACCATTTTTATTATCTCGCGCGCAGTTGTCTGGTAAAAGACGAGCGTAATCTTGATAAATTCGATCTGGCGTTTTCAAAGACATTTCAGGGATTGGAACATATCTCGTTTGACGATGTGATCAATGCAGTCGATGTACCGCAAGACTGGTTGCAAAAGCTGGCCGAAAAGCACCTGAGCCCCGAAGAGATGCAAAAAGTCGAGGCCTTGGGCGGCTTTGACAAGTTAATGGAAACATTGAAGAAACGCCTTGAAGAACAGGAAAAGCGCCATCAGGGTGGCAGTAAATGGATCGGTACTGCGGGGACATCGCCATTTGGCGCTAATGGTTATAACCCTGAAGGTGTGCGCATCGGGCAGGACAAAAGCCGGCATCAAAGGGCGGTTAAAGTCTGGGACAAACGCGCGTTTCGCAATCTTGATGACAGTGTCGAGTTGGGGACGCGTAATATCAAAGTCGCCCTAAAACGCCTACGCCGCTGGGCACGGGACGGGGCAACTGAAGAGCTGGATTTACCGGGCACGATACAGGCGGCGGCGGAAACCGGGTATCTGGATGTCAAAACCCGCCCCGAACGACGCAATGCGGTAAAAGTCCTGTTGTTTCTGGATGTTGGCGGTTCGATGGACCCATATATTCGACTTGTGGAAGAGTTGTTTTCTGCAGCGCGAACCGAATTCAAACACATGGAATATTTTTACTTCCACAATTGCCTGTACGAAGGCGTATGGAAGGATAATGCACGGCGCTGGGGTGAAAAATTATCCACATGGGATATTTTGCACACTTACGGCAAAGACTACAAATGTATCTTTGTCGGGGACGCCAGCATGTCGCCTTATGAAGTGGCATATGTCGGTGGTGCCAATGAGCATTACAACGCCGAGGCAGGGCAGGTGTGGTTGGCGCGTGCCCGCGAACAATGGCCCGATAATGTCTGGATAAATCCTGTAGCAGAACAAGCATGGGGCTATACGCAATCGACCGAAATGATACGCCATATTTTTGATGACCGGATGTTTGCCATGACATTAAAGGGGATTGAGGCGGCGATGAAACAATTGGGAAGATAACCCGAGCTTGACAGATTGAAGCCTGAAGAGGCATTATTTTCCAATGAAATGGCTTGTTTTAACTTTTATACTATCAGCCACGCAGGTGATGGCTGCATGTCCTGCTTTACCTATACAAAGCGAGAAACGGGCTGATCTTTTACAACACCTTAAAACAGCAGACACTTACAACAAAGGTGCAGCCGCAATAGCTTCAATGTGGAAGTTTTGGCGTGTGGCGCCTGATGAAATCGCTCAGGAAATGCTGGATAATGGTCTGTCGTCAATCCATATGGCGGATTATATTGCAGCGGAAGACGTGTTGGGTCGACTGGCCCAATATTGTCCGGATTACCCCGAAGGTCACAACCAGTTGGCCTTTGCGTATTTTCTGCAAGGTAAGTATGATCAATCTCTTGCCAGTCTTGACCGCACATTGGAACTGGAGCCATTGCAGTTTGGCGCACTGTCGGGAAAAGCATTGATTTATCAGGCACAAGGCCGTGAAGATATTGCACAAGTTTTCTTGCGACGTGCAGTTGCCGTGAACCCATGGCTGAATGAACGCTTTATGTTACGCCCGGTTCAAGGAGGCGATGATATATAGCTATTCTTTATGATCACTCCCAAGCCGCATCATACGCCGTGCTTTGTTTAACCAGGGATTTCCATCGGGATCATTTCCGTCAATAAACAGATCTATCTGTGTGTTATGGCCGCGGGTGTCGGTGACTATCACTTCTAGGGGTGCGGCAGAGGTGGCAACGCGGCGGGTGATAAAACGGGTGTTCGTAGGTGAGATAATCCGGTCTGTACGTCCATGAAACAATAATGATGGCAGGCCGTCCGATGCAAGTCTCCAGGGCTGTACCATGGCCGCAGCCAGTCCAATTACCGCATCAGGTTGGCTTAATTCTTCCCAAACGCCGCGTGGGCGGAAAGCCAGAGACAGTGCGGCAATGCCACCTGCGGAAACACCAAGTGCCAACAGCGGCCCTGTTTTTGATGCAGCAGGTCCGTCTATATCACGCAAAAAGAATACAGCATCTGACAAATCTTCCAGGGCTGCATAAAAGCGGGGACCGCAAAAATATGGATTTATCGGCATGCCAACGCGGGCCGTACGCGCTTGTGCCGCAATAATTGCGGGCTGATTTTCAAGCGGGAATGCCGAAATGTTTGCCTTTAAACGATAGTCGAAAGAGGCAACCATGACGCCTTCTGGGCAAAGCTTTTCCGCAAGACGTTTGGCAGTAATGTCTTTGCGGTTACCTTTCATAAAACCACCACCATGTGCGTAGAGTATTGTCGCTTTTATCGCCTTTTTGGGGCGGAAAATATTGACTTTCAGTTCTTTGCCTTCTGCAGTTGTCTTATAGACAATATCGTTTTCTATATCGTAGGGCTTATCAGGCATTGTTGTCCAAAAATTGGGTCCTATATCCAATTAATACACCATAGGTATAATATGTAAAAGATGTTTCCGCTGTGGGCGAATATTTCACATATGGATTGCCATTACACTGACCAATGACCATATACTGTCTATGTTAAAGTTTACCCCCATTTTACTTGCGATCATTTATGGTCTTGTCATGTACCGATTTTCGGCATGGCGTACACGCGGTGAACTGGATGCCAAATCAACGCGGTTAAATGACCAAGGACTGCAGCATGTGCTGGATCAAATGGCGGCGGCATTGGATTTAGATCAGATCAAGGTTTTTGTCTATGAAATCGCACCTGTAAACGGTTTGGCAGCACCCGATGGGCGTATCTTCATAACACGCGGATTTATGGATAAATTCAAAGCAGGTGACGTGACCGCAGATGAAATAGCAAGCGTTATTGCCCATGAGCTGGGCCATGTGGCCTTGGGGCATTCACGCCGCCGGATGATTGATTTTTCCGGCCAGAATGCCATTCGTGTTGCATTAAGCATGGTCTTGGGGCGCATCATTCCCGGGATTGGTGTCTATCTGGCCAACTTCCTGACGACGATGATCGGGGCCCGCCTGTCCCGTGGCGACGAATATGAGGCGGATGCCTATGCGGCGGCCCTGTTGACTAAAGCCGGCATTGGGACACAAGCACAAAAGGCCTTGTTGACCAAGCTGGAAGCCCTAACAGGGGCATCAGGTCAGCCTATGGCGTGGCTTATGAGCCATCCCAAAACACAAATGCGTATAGATGCGATTGAGAAACTTGAGAACCGTTGGGCGGCGCGGCTTTGATTTTTATTAATTTTTAAACCTCTACCGGTAAAGCTGGTTTGAGATTTAAGAAAGACTGCCCCCATGTTCGTACAAATTACCTATAATAGCTGTGCACGTGCCCGCATTACCGATCAGGATATCGCTGAAATTACAGCCCGCTCATTACCAAGTAATCTGGCAAAAGGTTTGACCAGTTATATGTATTACGATGATTGGCGGTTTTTGCATATATTAGAAGGTCGCCCTGCACAGGTGGCCCATACAATGAAACAGATTATCGACAGCCCATTACATTATTCGGTGAAAGTACGCTTGATGAACCGTAATCACGCGCGCGACTTTCAGGGTTGGCACTTTGGTACATTGGCAGCAACCGATCCGGAATTATGCAGGATATTGAAAAATATGGGGTTTCGCGACCTGTTTCAAGCCAATGTTCTGGATGCAATCAAGGTTTTAAAGCGTACTGCCGGTCGGAAATATCGCAAAATGAGTTCGTTGGAAAAACAGGCATTATCAGGCCCGCGCAGATCGAGTATTCCCAAGTCAAAGCCAAATCTAACAGAAGAAATGTTAGGCCTGCGTGGTTAGATACTTTCCAAGCCTTGGCAGACCTGTGCGTTTCAATAGTTTGCGGATATCTTTTGCTTCGCCTGAATGAAGTTCAGCAGCTTTTCGGATGCCATTCACAACATCCAGCATTGCCGATTGGTTTTCATGGGCAAATTCCAGTAAAAATCCATCAGGGTCGCGGCGTAAGATTGCATGGTTTGATAAAATACGCGTGGGGAAATCTTTTAAATTTACTGTAATGATCGCCTTGGCATCAGATTTTATGGCAGCTGCTAAGACGTGAATATCATTTTCATCGGGCAGCCATAGACCCTCTTCATCGTAAGCAGCTATTTCGGCATCGGGCCAGTTGGCGCGGATGAGGGCAATCTCGACCCCTGCCACTTGCGCTTGTTCCGCGCCAATACGCGCAGCAGCGCGGCGCCATTCCTCCAGGATACGTGCAGACCAAACCGGCTCGAACGCCCCCGCTTTAGCTGCCCCCAATAAGACCTCACGCATGATCGTGGGATATAGAACGCAGGCATCAAGAAGGATGCGCATCAATCCAACCTAAAGAACATGGCCTTTAGATAAGCGCTTTCGCCGAGGTTTGCATGTGTCGGATGATCCGCCCCTGCAAAACCTGTATGCAGGATTTGTGCCGCGCGTGCAGATTTACCGATGCCGGTCAAGTTTGCCGTACGAAAGCCCTGTAAATCAACCGCATGCGAACATGAACACAGACCCAGATAACCACCTGAGGAAACCAGTTGGCTGCCCAAACGCGCAACACGTTCATAGGCGCGTAATCCTGCCGAAAGGGCCGCTTTATTCGGGGCAAATGCCGGAGGGTCACAAATCACAAGATCGTATTTTTCACCGGCATCAATCAACTCTTTCATCTTGTCAAAAGCGTCACCGCGTAATGTGGTGAACTTGTCAGTTACACCCATTGTATCCGCACCCTGTTTTGCCAGATCAAGTGCCGCCTCGGAGCCGTCAAGTGCTGTAGCGTTCGTTGCGCCATTGGCCAGACAGGCCAGTGAAAAGCCACCGACATGCGAAAAGACATCGAGTACCCGCTGCCCTTTTGCAAGTCTTGCAGCAAAAGCGTGATTGGGGCGTTGATCATAAAACAGTCCGGTTTTCTGGCCGCTCTGGATATCCGCCATATAGGTAGCACCGTTCATATGAACAGGAATTGAACCTGTAATATTGCCGGCCAATACCTTATTTTCATCGTCCAGCCCTTCAAGTTTACGTGCCCGTCCCGCGGCGTTCTTGAAAACATTCTTGATACCCAAATCAGCCGTCAGGATGGCGGTGAAATCATCCAGCATGTTTTCTGCCCAACTTGCATTGGGTTGGATTACGGCCGTGTCGCCGAACCGGTCGATAATCACACCCGGCAAACCATCGGCCTCGGCGTGGATTAAGCGGTAAAATGGCGTATCAAACAGACGGTCTCGCAACGATAATGCCGTTTGCAATTTTTGTTGCAGCCAAGCGTGATCAATACGCTGGCCTTCGGTTCTGTCCATCACGCGTGCGGTAATTTTTGAATCTGCATTGAAAGTGCAAACCCCAAGGAAGAAACCTGCAGTATCGGTCAGTGTTACAAAACTACCCGAGGGTATTTTCTTTGCGCGTCGGTCTAAAACCAGTTCATTGGCGTAAACCCAAGGGAAGCCAAACCGGATTTTTTGCGGTGAGATTTTAGGAAGAAGGCGGATCGTAGGATAGGGTTCATGTGTCATAGCCCGCTAGTAACGGGTTTCATTGCTGGCGGAAAGCCACAAACGACAACACATGTATAATGGTGCTAACTTTCCGTTTCGCCGGACATTTCCATATATATCAGCTGTTCTATATGCTGTGTAATGCGTACTTTTTGTGTTTCGCCGCGTGCCATGGCTGCAACCGCGTTTGAACCGCCGTAAGCTTTAAAAGATGCGTCGATATGTTTTACGTCTGTAACGGGCACGCCGGTTTTCGCATCGCGTAAAACGTAATCAAACTTTATATTGTGACGACCGCCGACTGTGTACCGTGTTTTCTCGGTCAGGGCGTGAAACTTGGTTAACCGTACTTCCATAGTAACAGGCTGACCGTCGGAAACCTTTGAAACACCTTTTACAATTGCGTCAATCATAATGTCCTGAACTTGTTGTTTGCGATCCCCCAACGGGTCTTCACGCCAAACAATGTCTGCAATAGGCAGGAATACGTTGGCCTCTGAAACAGTTAGCTCATTCGGGACTGTTACGCTTAATTGCCGCACTAAATATGCAGGATTATCTAATTGATTTTCTTCCGCTGTCGCGGTGACGATGCTGTTGCTGGTTACATTCTGCGGCGTTGCACAAGCTGTTACAGAAAGTGCCAATGCCATACCGGCAATATACTTGATCAGCTTTGATTTTAAAGCATTGCGTTTCATTTTGCCCCTATCCCACAATAGATGGTAATTTAACCGATGGTTTTACTTAAAATTATGTTAATTCTGGGCGTGAAGCGGGTGGTTTCAAAGGTGATTTTGTGTGCAGAATGTGTCAAAATTATAGGATTGTTTAGTAAATAAGGCAAAGCCGCCATGTTTCTATCACAAAAAAACCGTTGCAAATGCAACGGCTTTTTGGATTTGGGATAGTGGGTAGTTTAATGTGCGGTGTGTAAAGAATGGCCAACAAACAGGTTCTTCACCCAATTGCGGAAATTTTTGCCAAATTCGGCCATGGCTTCAGCACGTAATTTATGCGCCTGCGCTTCAATTTTAGCAATATCTACGACTTGCCCATTAATTACGATTTCATTTGAATATAACATTGTTGTATTCCTTTCGTGTTGCCCTTTATTTAAGGGGCAGCAAAAAGGAATACATCAGATAATTTTGCGGTACCGTTATGCACGATATGCATAGCTCTTCGCTTTAGGCATGCTTCATGCGTAATATTTTGGTACAGCACCTTTTTGGGCGGCTGTACATAACCAGTTAAACACATGCTCGCCAACTGACCTGAAACAAACCACAGTTGCTGTATTTTCTGTGCTTAACCAAAAAGCAACAGGTAGCTGGCCCAGACGTGTACGGCGCGTATCGCCGATAGAAAAAGCGTCGGTCGACATATTTGCAGGTGACCCTTTCGCCAGAACATCCCGAATAACCGGCCCTTCAAGGGTAAACACTGCCCGCGCATCAGATACGTTCACGGCCAGTATATGTGCGCCCGCCATGGCTTTTTCCAGCTTTGCGATTATTGCATCCGCATTTGCATAATCCACCAACAAGAGTAACTCATCAGGGGACATCCAGGCCGCGGCACCTTTTTTGCCGGAGTTGATCGTGCCAACCTTAGGAATAGAAACGCCTACCGCAGTTTTTACTGCTTTGGCCAGAGGTTCTGACTGAAGATCACCGCGTAGTGTGATCATACCTTGTAGCCCTGCGTCCTGAACGCTGATAGACCCTTTGAAAGATGCGCCTTGCATTGCGCTGACTGCATTAGACATTTTGACGTGTCCCTTCTTTATCCAAAAATACCGGATCGCAAATTTCGGCTTTGATAATGTCGCCGCCAATGGTTGGAAAATCGATGATCTCGCCCATACGGTCAGGTCCGAATTCAACCAACCCCATGGCAATCGCATGGTTCAGCGTGGGTGAGAAATAGGTCGATGTGACCCGTCCGATCATATGTTTTACACCGTTCTTGCGGATCGTGCCGTCAGTGGCATAAGCCCCGTCAGGGATGACTTTTTGCGGGTCAACCGGTTTCAGGCCGACAAGTTTCCAACGTTTTGGATCAACCATATGCGGGCGTAATTGGGCGCGTTTGCCAAGGAAATCTTCTTTCTTCTTGGAAATCGCCCAGTTTAGTCCCAGATCTTGCGGTATAACCGTTCCGTCGGTTTCGTCGCCTATCATTATAAAGCCCTTTTCGGCGCGCATCACGTGCAGACATTCGGTGCCATAAGGCTGCATGCCGAATTCTTTACCTGCTTCCATGCACATGTCCCAAAACGCTTGGCCCTGGCTGGCGGGAACCGCGATCTCGTATGATAACTCGCCAGAAAACGATATCCGGAAAGGCCGCGCTTTGATGCCGCCCAATGTACCTTCTTTGAACTGCATAAACGGCAGTGCTTTTGCGGATACATCCATGCCGCCCAGTTTTTCCAGTACCTTGCGGGCATTAGGGCCAACCACGGCGATTTGTGCGTATTGTTCGGTCAGGTTGGCGGTGTAGACTTTCCAGTCCCACCATTCTGTCTGCAACCATTCTTCCATCCATGCGTGGATACGGTCGGATCCACCTGATGTCGTGTGGCAAAGATATGTATCTTCGGAAAGCCGTGCAACAACACCGTCGTCGGACAGAAAGCCGTTTTCAGTACACATAAGGCCGTAGCGGCAGTGACCGACTTTCAACGTACTCATCATATTCGTGTACATCATATCCAGAAACTTCGCTGCATCAGGCCCTTTGACGATGATCTTGCCCAAGGTCGAGGCATCCAGCAGGCCGCAATTCGCACGTGTGTTCAGTATCTCGCGTTTCACGGCGTCTTCAACGGTTTCACCGGGTTGTTTAAAGCAATAGGGACGGCGCCAATCGGCCACCGGTTCCCAGTCGCCACCATTGTCATCGATCCATTGGTGAATGGGTGATTTGCGAATTGGTTTAAACAATTCACCGCGCGCGTCACCGACAAGTGCACCAAAAGAAAACGGGTGATAAGGGGGGCGGAATGTTGTTGTGCCGACCTGTGGTATTTCCTTGTTTAAACTATCGGCGAGAACAGCCAAGCCGTTGATATTCGATAATTTACCCTGATCTGTTGCCATACCCAACGTGGTGTAGCGTTTGGTGTGTTCGACGCTTTCAAAGCCTTCTTGTGCAGCTAATCTAACATCACTGACTTTTACATCATTCTGGTAATCAAGGAAGGTTTTGGATTTCAATTCATATGTCGCACCTTGCGGCATAGACCAGACAGGGGCGATGGGGGCTTCTGTGGCACTAACCGCTTTGACGGCAGTTGCAGCGGCGGATTTATAGCCTGCATCTTTTGCAGCAGCCTTGCCTGCGGTAAAGCCGTCTTTCAATGCAGATGCAGCATCCAGATGGCCGTTGGCTGTGCCTGTGACGATCACGAACCCAGTGCCGTCAGCACCCAATGGTGGGCGTGATGGGTCAGGGCGGAACATGGCCAAATCGGTATCCCAGTTCAACTTGCCACCGCAATGTGACCAGAGATGCACAACGGGCGACCAGCCGCCAGACATCGCAACCGCATCGCATTTTATCTCTTCAAGCGTGCCACCTTCACCTGCTTGGGCGCATAGAGTTACAGCTTCTACACGTTTTTTACCTTTTACTTTACCGATGGCGGATTTGTTTTCCACGCGAATGCCAAGTGCGATGGCGCGGGCCGGTAATTCGCCGTCCAGATCGCCGCGCGGGTCAATGATACAAGGTATATTCAGGCCCGCTTCATGCAGCGCAATCGCGGTGCGGTAACCGTCGTCATTGTTGGTGACAACCACAGTGCGGTCGCCGGCGCTGACGCCGTAATCGGCGATATAATCACGCAATGAACCTGCAAGCATGACACCCGGGATGTCGTTTCCGGCGAAACTTAACGGGCGCTCTATGGCACCTGTGGCCGTGACAATCCGCTTTGTGCGGATGCGCCACAAGCGGTGGCGGGGGCCGTTTTGATTGGGGCCTAGATGGTCGGTCAGGCGCTCATAGCCAAGCGCGTATCCGTGATCATAAACGCCTGCGCCCATCATGCGGTTTCTGATTTGCACATTCGGTAATTTTTTCAGTGCTGCAAGAGTCTTTTTCACCCAAGCCTCGGCAGGTTTTCCGTCGATTTTCACGCCGTCTGTGATTGCACGTCCACCAAAGCTGACACCTTGTTCCATAAGCAAAACAGATGCGCCTGACTGGCCAGCAGTCAGGGCTGCGGCCAAGCCCGCTATGCCACCGCCGACGACCATGATGTCGACATGCGCGTAGAAGTATTCGTATGTGTCATCGTCTTTATGTGTCGGGGCTTTGCCCAGACCTGCGGATTTACGAATAATCGGCTCGAACACATGCTTCCATGCGGCACGCGGATACATGAAGGTTTTATAGTAAAACCCTGCCGGAAAGAAGCGTGGCAGCTTGGAATTAATCGCGCCGATATCAAACTCAAGTGATGGCCAGTGGTTTTGGGATATACTGGTAAGTCCTTGAAAAACCTCGGTTGTTGTGGCGCGTTGGTTGGGTTCAAAAGAGCCGTCAACACCTGTTCCCATCAACGCATTTGGCTCTTCGGGGCCAGCTGCAATGATGCCGCGCGGGCGGTGATACTTGAACGAGCGGCCGACCATCATCTGGTCATTTGCCAATAGGGCAGAGGCAAGCGTGTCGCCCTGAAAACCGAACAGGCGTTTGCCGTTCCATGTGAATTCAATTTGTTTTGTACGGTCGATCAGGCGGCCGCCGTTTTGCAGACGTGTGCTCATTTCGCGAAACCTTCAAAGTCAGGGCGTTTCTTTTTAATTTTGTTTATCAGCGCTTTGGGCGGTTCAAAGGTTTGCGCCTCATACGTGCCGAAAACTTCCAGGGTCATGGTGCAGCGGGCCGCGTGGAACCATTTTCCGCAGCCGAATGCATGACGCCAGCGTTCAAAATGTACGCCTTTCGGGTTTTTGCGCATGAAAAGATAGGCTTCAAAATCGTCGTCATTGGCGCCAGCGCCGTGACGCGTCAAATGGGCTTCGCCGCCCGGTGTCAGTTCGGTTTCATCGGCATCTACGCCGCAATAAGGACAGGTTAACAAAAGCATGATGTGGCCCTTCTTTGTGACGTCGGTATTACGTCGGTATTACGTCGGTATTGCGTCGTGAAACTGGACCGACCGTTTGCGTTAACTAAATGGGTCATTGGATGTTCTCCAAACAGCTATCAACACCGGTTTTGGCGGTGCGCAGATCGTCCAGATCAAGTGTGATTGTGTCGTTCAGGTTTTTCAACTGAAATGACAGCTTATTCGCGTTTGCGACACCGGCATCAAAATCCTGAAGATCTTTGTCTTCGGTGAATGGCAGCGCAAAATCGCCACGGCTGAACTGAACTGCGCGGGCCAAGGTGGGTTTGCCGTCAAATTGGATGGTCAACAGATCACCCTTGGTTGCGGCTGTTTTTTCGTCGTCAACGTAACCCACGACCTGCCAGCGATCACCGTCTTTGGTTTTATAGGTGGCGAAGGTGACGTCAGACCCGTCGTTGGATTTACCGTTATAGACGGCAAAGCAGACTTTGGATTGAACGACGCGCATGATCTTGTAGTCGTCCAAAGTTTCGACAATCTCTACGGATTGGGCGAGGGTAGGGGCTGCTATCAAGGACAGTGCAATGACAGATGTTATTTTAGAAAAATTTCCCATCAGTGTGCCACCCCTGCTGCTACGCTTTCATCAATAAAGCGACCTTCCTGGAACCGTTCCAGCCCGAAGGCAGATGCCAATGCGCGCGGTTCGCCGTCGGCCATCAACTCGGCCATGGCCCAACCGCTGCCGGGAATGGCTTTGAAGCCGCCAGTGCCCCAACCGCAGTTGATAAAGCAGTTGCCAAGCGGGGTTTTGGAAATGATCGGTGAGCGGTCGCCTGTCATATCGACAATGCCGCCCCAGTGACGCAGCATTTTCAGGCGTGATACCATCGGGAAGGTTTCAATCAGGGCGCGTACGGTTTCTTCCAGATGGTGGAAAGAGCCGCGCTGGGTGAAGTTATTGAACCCGTCGGTGCCGCCGCCGATGACCATTTCGCCTTTGTCGGATTGTGACATATATCCGTGCACTGTGTTGGCCATGATGACCACGTCCATGCAAGGTTTGATCGGTTCGGATACCAGTGCTTGCAGCGATATACTTTCAACCGGCAGGCGGAACCCGCCCATATCGGCCAGATGGCCTGAATTACCGGCAACGACGATGCCGAGTTTTTTGGTTTTGATCGCCCCTTTGGAGGTTTGAACGCCGGTGACTTTACCGCGTGATTGGGTGATTGCGGTCACTTCGCATTGCTGGATGATATCCATGCCCATGTCGGAACATGCACGTGCATAACCCCAAGCCACTGCATCGTGGCGCGCTGTGCCGCCGCGTGGTTGCCATAATGCGCCCAAAACGGGGTAGCGCGGGCCGCCAAGTTCGATGATCGGGCATAGTTCCTTGACTTTTTTCGGCGTGATAAACTCGGTTGTTACGCCTTGCAGGTTGTTGGCATGCGCAGTGCGCTGGTAGCCGCGAATTTCGGCTTCGGTTTGGGCCAGCATCATTACACCGCGCGGGGAAAACATCACGTTGTAGTTCAGATCCTGTGACATGGTTTCGTAAAGCGAGCGGGCTTTTTCAAAAATCGCCGCAGACGGGTCTTGCAGATAGTTCGAGCGAATGATGGTGGTGTTACGGCCGGTATTGCCGCCCCCTAGCCAGCCTTTTTCGATCACTGCCACATTGGTGATGCCAAAGTTTTTGCCAAGGTAATAGGCGGTCGCAAGCCCGTGGCCGCCTGCGCCTACGATGATGACATCATATTCGGATTTAGGTTCGGGTGAACGCCATGCGCGTTCCCACCCTGTATGATGGCGGAAGGCTTCACGCGCGATGGCGAATGCAGAATAACGTTTCATATGTGTGGCCTATGGCAAGAAGTGTCAAACAAGACTATAACGTGTTCCGGCAACAGCTGCCAGTACGTGAATCCTTCATGCGACGAAAGGTTCAACAGAAGGATACACAGAGCGGCATTTTTATGGT
>JAJFHY010000062.1 GCA_021775375.1 Amylibacter sp.
TCTGGCTCTGGCTCTGGCTCTGGCTCTGGCTCTGGCTCTGGCTCTGGCTCTGGCTCTGGCTCTGGCTCTGGCTCTGGCTCTGGCTCTGGCTCTGGCTCTGGCTCTGGCTCTGGAGCAAGTTCTGATTCGGGTGTTATTGCAAGCGTTTCTTCTGCCGCATGAATATCTTCAGCAATATCTTCCTGAATACCGCCTTCTTCAACAATCGCATCCAACCCCTCTTCAATCTTGGAAGAGGATTTGAACAGGCGATCTTTTAGTTTCTTGAAAAAGGACATGGTATAGCTCCGAAATTCTACAAACCACCTAAAACGAAATTGTAAGGGATGGAAGCCCTATATAGCTACACTTGTACTCCACGTAACACCAAACCTGCCGTAATCAGCACTTGCGCCAGCCAGTAGAACATCCAGACGGCAAATGGTGCAGTTTTATGCATCCAACTCATTTTGGGAAACAGGAATAATTCCATCGATAAAATCAAATCAGACAAAATGAAAAACATTACACCCAGCAACATAGTATTATAATAGACTTGCCAGGGTAGCGTGGCAGACGCGACGCCCATCATCGCGATAATCACAATATAACCTGCCACAGCAAGGCGTAACTTTCCTGCGTAAAACCACAGGATTAGAAGCATAATGAACGATATTATGGCCAATGCCGAAAGGGTTGCGATGCGCGCATTCAGCGAAAGTCGTCCTATATCTGATAACGGGTCTGTCAAAAACAACAGTATATAGAATATGTGACCAACCGCGAAAGCCCCAACACCTTTTAGAAACTCTGCGGCCCCTGCGCGTGACAGGTAATAATCCCCGATTGCACAAGCGGCTAACGCCAATGGCAACCAGATCGAAGACTGGGCAAGTACCGCCGCCAGTGCCAAAGCTGAAATACTAACGGTTTTAAAAACCGTTTTTGACCAAGAGGCTGAGCGGTAGCAATACCCGACCAGATAAATCACCGCACAGATGGCGGAAATCTCAAATAATCTGGGCAGATATGATTCCACGAATACGCCTAAATCTCGTCAGGGAAGTGCTTAATCACCATGCGGATCGGATTGGGGGCAGCTTGGCCCAGCCCGCAAATAGAGGCGTCAACCATTGCCGTGGAAAGCTCTTCCAACAGACCTTGATCCCATTTATCCGCCTGCATCAGCTTCACGGCTTTTTCACAACCAACACGACACGGTGTACATTGTCCGCAGCTTTCATCTTCAAAGAAACGCAGCATATTCAGCGCCGCCTGTTTTGCGCTGTCCTTATCCGACAGAACCACGACTGCGGCTGACCCTATGAATGTGCCATGCGGTTGCAACGTGTCGAAATCTAGCGGAATGTCATCCATAGACGCAGGCAGCAGACCAGAGGATGGCCCGCCCGGCTGATACGCCTTGAATGTATGGCCATCCAGCATCCCGCCACAATGATCTGCGATCAGTTCCTTGATAGTCAAACCCGCAGGTGCGATTTTCACACCGGGATTTTTCACACGGCCGGAAACGGAATAACTGCGCATACCCTTGCGGCCATTGGCGCCATGCACACCAAATACATCGCCACCTTCGCGTGCAACTTTGCATATCCAATATAGCGTTTCCACGTTATGCACGAGTGTCGGTTGATTAAAAATCCCGACCGAGGCCACAAATGGCGGACGGTGGCGCGGCATTCCGCGCTTACCTTCGATGCTTTCAATCATTGCACTTTCTTCACCGCAAATATAAGCACCGGCTCCACGTCGCAGATCAATATAACCAGCGTCCACAATGCCTGCCTGTTCCAGTTTGACAATCTCGCAGGCCAAAAGTTCGAGCACTGCGGGATATTCGTCACGCATATAAATAAAGCATTTTTCTGCTTCAACTGCCCAAGCAGCGATTAACATGCCTTCTAGAAAAACATGCGGTTCACGTTCCAGAAAATAGCGATCTTTGAATGTGCCGGGTTCACCTTCGTCCCCGTTTACGGCCAGATAACGCGGGCCTTCGTTCATACGCACAAACGACCATTTTTTACCGGATGGAAATCCTGCTCCACCCATTCCGCGCAAACCGCTTTCAAGCACTTCGTCTTGCAATGTATCGCGGGATTTAGAGCAATCACGCAGGGCTTTTAATTCCGTATAACCACCACCTGATACATATGTATCAAACTGTTCATACGCAGGTATGTGCGCATGTGTATCGTCTGCAACTATCGCATCCGCAACTTTACCCAAATCAGCGTGATCAATATGATTGTGACCTAACTCCAAAACCGGTGCTGTATCACACCGCCCCATGCAAGGTGCGCGCAATACACGCACTTCACCCTTACCATTGTATTTTGCCGCCAAATCCCGCAACAAATCTTCTGATCCGGCCAATTCGCAAGACAAGCTGTCGCAAACCCGTATGGTCAGCGCAGGTGGTGTGTCCATGCCCTCTTTAACGATATCGAAATGCGCGTAAAATGATGCAACTTCATACACTTCTGTTTGTGAAAGGCGCATTTCTTCGGCCAAAGCTGCCAGATTTTCTGCAGATAAATGCCCGTAAGTATCCTGGATCAGGTGTAGATGCTCGATCAGCAAATCACGGCGCCGTGGACGGTCGCCCAATAAAACCTGAATGCCATTTAGACTATCTTCTGTTACCTGACGGCCCTTGGGCGTGTGGCGACCTTTGCCCTTACCCGATTTCCAAACACCTTTACGTTCATCCAATGCCATTGGTCTATTCCCTATTCATTTGACCGAACTATATGCAGCCCTTTACGGACAGACCAGATTAAATGCGACGTCCCAAGCCACATAAACGCGCAGCTTTGTTGAAAGATGAAAGATTTGTTACTACTGTAAAGCAAATTCCAGTAGCAGACCTTATGCAAAACAGATCAATCCTCTTTTATCTTATCACCTTAACACCAGCACTCATGTTATACAGTGCCGTTGTTCGGGGTGGGTATTGGGTGCCGGGCGCATTAATTTACATGACTTTATTTGCGGCATTTTGCGATGAAGCATTCGCGCTTGATTTTACCAAGACGGATGACGGTTGGGGCGCACGCTCTGTCTTGCCCATAATCCTTGGCATCAGCCATTTCGCACTATTACCACTGGCAATTTACGCTCTTGGCACAGCAGAGTTTGGACTGTTGAGCAAAATTGTTTTATTTTTCGCTTTCGGGTTGTTTTTTGGCATGATCAGTCATGCAAATGCACATGAAATGATCCACCGCACCAATCGTTTGCATTCAAGTTTCGGAAAATGGATTTTTATCTCGATGTTGTTTGGCCATCACACCAGTGCACATTTGTTGGTGCATCACCCATACGTTGCCACACCAAAAGACCCTAACTCTGCCCGTTTCAATGAAAGTTTTTACACATTCTTAAAGCGCGCCAGCATCGCCGAATTTCGTGCAGGCTTACAGGCTGAAAACACACGATTGGAAAAACGCGGGCTATCGCCAACAAGCCTGCGCAACCCCTATTGGCAATACTGTTTGGGTGCGCTTGTAGCCATACTGTTAGTCTATGGTTTGTCAGGTTTAAAAGGTGTTATCGCCTACATTGCATTGTCATTTTATGCGCAATCTCAAATGCTTATAATTGATTATGTCCAACATTACGGATTACAACGCAAACAATTGGACACCGGTAAATTTGAACCTGTCAGTCCGCGTCATTCATGGAACGCACCACATTGGTTCAGTGCATTTATGACCCTGAATGCACCGCGACATTCCGATCATCACGCTTCACCTGCAAAACCCTATACTGAATTAGACGGATTTACCGATACAGCCCCACAACTGCCGCACGCAATTCCCTATATGGCCGCAGTCGCACTTTGGCCGCGCAGATGGCGGGCAATGATGAACCCGCGTGCAAAGTTATGGCAAGACCGGTCGTAATATCTTATCGTTATTTCAAAACAATAAAGGCACCCATGAAATACTTATCTTTAATCGCCGTTCTCTTTTTTTCGCCGGCCTCAGCGGAAACCATCGTTAGCCCAAGCGAGTTTGAAGCATTATCCACGGGGAAAACTTTGTATTTCTCAAAAGATGGCAAAGCTTATGGCGCAGAACACTTTTACAAAGGCCGCCGCAGTAAATGGCGTTATTCGGATGGGTCTTGCGAAGAAGGCGTCTGGTTTACCCATGAGGACCTGTTTTGCTTTAATTACGAAGGCGGAATAGAAACCCAATGCTGGACGTTTTTCAAAACCGATAAGGGGTTTGCCGCACGTGCAGAAGGCGCACCTCTGGACGAGGTTTTAGAGCTGTATCTAATTGATAAAAAACCACTACTTTGCAAAGCCGACGGGTTGTCAGTTTAAAACAGATTCCCTTGGTCTTCGGGTGGTTTTTTTGATTTAGCCTTTGGTTTTTTAACTATTTGTGCCTCACCCGTTTTATAATGCCCGTCCTTGAATTGAATATCCAACTGGTTAGCTTGTTTGGCCGCTTTAACCGTTGATAAAACGACACCATCATCATCGCGGACAACTGCAAAACCCCGCTCAAGTGTAGCTTCATATCCAAGGGTTTCCAATAGACGCTCCAATCCGTTCAGCTTATCGCGAAACCGTTCCAATTGACGCATGGGTGCACTTTTAAGGTCGCTTACAACACGCTGTAATAACTGATCTTTTTGTGAAATCATTTGACGCAAGGCAATGGGCCGCAAAGCCGCTGTACGTTCGGCCAATTGCACACGTTTCCCCTGCGCCATTGCTTGCAAAGCCCGTGGCAGGCGCGCTGCGATCATATCCAGCTTCTGCCCTTGCATGGCCACTACATCAACAGGGTTCGGCATTGCGCGCGACAGGTCACGTAGCCGCTGTTCACGCTGTTTTATCCCATTGGCCAGTGCCCGCACACGGCGTTCTTCCATACCCGCCAACCAAACGGCTAGTTCCGCACGCACTGGCACCGCCAATTCAGCCGCCGCAGTCGGTGTCGGCGCGCGTTGATCGGATGCGTAATCAATCAATGTCGTATCTGTTTCATGGCCCACGGCCGAGATTAACGGAATATCACTGGCAGCGGCCGCGCGTGCCACGTTTTCCTCGTTAAACCCCCATAAATCTTCAATAGAACCACCACCACGGGCCACAATAATCAAATCGGGGCGCGGTATCGCACCACCCTTAGTCATCGCATTGAAGCCCTCAATGGCCTTTGTCACTTCAACAGAGCACCGATCTCCCTGGACCGCTACAGGCCAGATCAGCACTTTGCGCGGGAAACGATCACGTAAACGGTGCAAAATATCGCGGATTACAGCACCAGAGGGCGAGGTCACAACACCAATCACTTCGGGTAGATACGGGATAGGCTTCTTGCGGTCCTGATCAAACAGCCCTTCTGCTGCAAGCGCTTTTTTGCGCTTTTCCAGCATCGCCATCAAAGCACCGACACCCGCAACGCGTAATTCCATCACGTTCATCTGGTATTTTGATTGCTTCGGGAACGATGTAAGCTTGCCCACAGCAATCACTTCCATACCCTCTTCAGGTTGAACTGACAGCTTTGACGCCTGCCCTTTCCATGTGACCGCATTCAATACTGCATTTTCATCTTTCAAATCGTAATAGATATGCCCGGATGCGTAACGGTTGACGCGGCCAATTTCGCCTCGCACCCTAACGTGGCTGAACTCACCTTCAATCATGCGTTTAACCGCCCCTGATATTTCAGAGACACTGAATTCCGGCGCATTTTGCCCCGGTTCCGGATCGTCGATTAAATCAGACACTTATGTCTCCTTGCACTTAGCTAAAACCGACCTTAGAACGAGCCGCAACAAAGGCCAAGTCAGGAGCGCGTAAAAACATGAATATCCTTATATTAGGGTCCGGCGGACGCGAGCATGCACTGGCTTGGGCAGTTAAACAAAACCCAAAATGCGACCGTTTGGTTTGTGCACCCGGCAATGCGGGTATGGCCATGATTGCCGATTGTATCGCTGTCGATGTGATGGACAATGACGCAGTCGTAGCCTTATGCAAGGCCCAAGCGATTGACTTTGCCATAATCGGCGCTGAAAACCCATTGGCAAATGGCGTCGCTGATGCCCTGCGCGCAGCCGGCATTCTGACCTTTGGCCCCTCAAAAGAAGCCTCTGCGCTGGAAAGCTCCAAAGCCTTCACCAAAGAGATTTGTGACGCCTGCAATGCACCCACCGCCGCTTATGCACGCTTCACTGAGCTGGATGCGGCCAAAGCTTATGTCACAGCCCAAGGCGCACCCATCGTAATTAAGGCTGACGGGCTGGCCGCAGGCAAAGGCGTCATTGTGGCAATGGACTTGCAAGAAGCCCTGAACGGTTTGGACGACATTTTCGATGGCGCATTTGGTGATGCAGGTACTGAAGTCGTAGTAGAAGAATTCATGGATGGCGAAGAAGCCAGCTTTTTTGTGCTGTCCGACGGCAAAAACATATTACCCATGGGCACTGCCCAAGACCACAAACGCGCCTATGACGGTGACAAAGGCCCCAACACAGGTGGTATGGGTGCCTATTCACCGGCGCCTGTTATGACTGATGAAGTCACCCAAAAAGCACTCACGGAAATCATCCAACCCACAATAGATGAAATGGCCCGACGCGGCACGCCTTTTCAGGGCGTACTGTTCGCAGGCTTCATGATCAAGGACGGTCAACCACGACTTGTGGAATATAACGTGCGCTTCGGCGATCCTGAATGCCAAACTCTGATGATGCGCCTTGGTGCGCAAGCTTTGGACGCCTTGCATGCTTGCGCCGAAGAACGCTTGAGCGACGCTCAGATCCATTGGGCGGATGATCATGCCATTTCGATTGTACTGGCGGCAACAGGGTATCCGGGATCTTATGATAAAGGTACAGAAATAAAAGGACTGGACGATTTATCAACTGACAGCAAAAACATGGTGTTCCATGCAGGTACCAAAATGGATGGTGACAAGATTTTGGCTGTTGGCGGGCGCGTCTTAAACGTCACTGCGCGTGGCGACAACTTCAAAGAGGCCCGTGACCGCGCCTATGCAATGGTGGAACGGATAGAGTGGCCCGAAGGCTTCCATCGCAAAGACATCGGCTGGCGGGCACTTTAACAAGATAATGCGGCTTTCAAACTATCGGGGCCTTTGTATGTGCCTATTTTTCTGGACACCAGCTTGCCGCCTTCAAACAGCGTGGAAATAACATTGCGCCAAGCCCCGTCTGCCGTAATCATTTCTGGCCCAACCCCGCAATTACGCACACCGCCCGCAATAAAATTCCACCCGATTTTATGGTTTGTCAGATTAGGTGTATTTGCAATCTCGACCAACTTGCCATCACGGTAGCTCCACACACGCAAAACCTGCGCCAGATGCGGACGATCAATATAGGCAATGTCCATATCTCCATCACCGTTGAAATCGGCAATGCCGACAGGGGCAAGCCAGCGGTGCGAAGTGCCTATATGGGGTGTCGCTGCAATTTTATGTAGCTTTGTGTAGATGGCGTGGCCATAAACAGCCAGTTGCGCGCCTTTATCAACATCCGTCTCAATAACAATGACTTCCAGCTGACCATCGCCGGTAATATCTGCAATACGGGGCTGAACATCTTCAAAGACACGCGATTTTGAAAGTGTGAACGTTGTGCTGAAATACGGACCGTGAGATGGGCTGCCCTGCTGTAGAATTGTCAGTTCAGACCATTCCGTTTTATCACCAAGAATACCGTGCTGGTAGCGATCTGTAGACCCTTCAAAAAACGCGTGAAACCCTGGTGCAAGAATGCCGTCAATTGTCGTTTCTGAAATCGGCTTACAACCAAACCCGTCATCATCGGCCAAACATGTCAGCGACGTCTGTGCATTAACAGCGCACGCACAAAGCAACATGCTTATGTGCGCTGTTAAGCGTATCAAATCTGTTTCTCAGGCATCCTGACAATCAACCCGTCAAGTTCATCTGTCACTTTCACCTGACATGTCAGGCGGGATTTCAGCGTGTCCGGCTCCCAGGCAAAGTCCAGCATGTCTTCTTCCATGGCATCTTTGGCAGGTAGTTTGTCTACCCATGAACCGTCCACATAAACATGGCACGTTGAACATGCGCATGCGCCACCACAATCCGCTTCGATGCCCGGGATATTATTATCACGCGCACCTTCCATAACAGTCAAACCGTTTGCAACTTCCACAACATGCTCTTTACCGTTGTGCTCAATATAGGTGATTTTGGCCATTGCCGTCTGTCTCCAGTTTAAAATCCTATTTGCGTGTAAACCGCGTATGTGATTCCTGCCAGCCCCTTTTACAAACTTGGGCCTTTTTTTTCATAACGTTTGTAGATAGTGTTTTTTTAAACAACGAGAACAAAAATGGCCCCAATCAGAGTAGTTTTCCGTGCAAGTCTGATATGCCTTGCAGGATTTTCATACAATATGGCCTATGCGCAGGACTTGGGATTACCCTCGGAATTGCGCACTGATGCCTGCCGTATTCGTTATACGGCTCCCGCGATTGTTGAAACTGTGACCAATCAGGTTTTGGTCAAACCTGAAACCATTGGTATAGATCCACAAACGGGTCAATCTATCGTTACTTCACCCGCAACCTATCG
>JAJFHY010000063.1 GCA_021775375.1 Amylibacter sp.
CTGGCACAAGCCCGCTCATTCGCAGGCCTTGAAGGTCTGGATCTGGCAAAAGAAGTAACTTGTGCACAATCCTATCACTGGGATGAACAACGTTGGGCCTGGCCAGATGGTTATACCAAAAGAGTTGTCCCCGGGAAAAAGGTTATCGCAGTCGACTACGGCGCAAAACGTAATATTCTCAGATGCTTAGCATCTGCAGGTTGTGACGTAACCGTCCTACCCGCTACCGCGACAGCAAAAGAGGTCTTAGCCCATAATCCTGATGGTGTGTTTTTATCAAATGGTCCCGGCGACCCTGCTGCAACGGGCGAATATGCAGTACCGATGATAAAAGAAATTCTGGACACAACTGATCTGCCTATTTTCGGGATCTGTTTGGGTCATCAGATGTTGGCACTGGCATTGGGTGGAAAGACCATGAAGATGAGCCACGGTCATCACGGTGCCAATCATCCGGTTAAAGAGCTTACAACCGGCAAAGTAGAGATCACCTCGATGAACCACGGCTTTGCAGTTGATGCGCAATCCTTGCCGGAAGGTGTAATCGAGACCCATGTGTCGCTGTTCGATGGTTCTAATTGTGGCATCAAAGTAGCCGGTCGCCCGGTTTTTTCAGTACAACAACACCCCGAAGCCAGCCCCGGCCCGCAGGATAGTTACTATCTATTTGAACGTTTTGTCGCTTCGATGAGCTAAGTTAACAAAGCTTTAACGATATTAAGAAATGTTTGACCTAAACTTTAGTGGTTCAAACAATGGCAAATTCTCATTCACAACTTAAAGTCGTTCCAACGCGTCTGGATGAGCGCATTAAACCTGCCCTAAACCAACAAACCATTGGTCGTGTTTTACTGTCGCAAAACTGGGTAACAGAAGGCGATATACTAAAGGCATGGAGCATACAGCATTATGAGGACGCCCGTTTTGGCGAAATTTTAATTGGTATGGGGCTGATTTCACCTGATCAACTCTACTGGGCATTAGGTGAATTGCATCACTTGGAAGTTGTCGACTTTGAAAGCCGCCCACCTGCAATGTTGTGGACTGAATATACTGATCCGCAAACCGCGCTTCAAAAAGGGTATATAATCTGGCGTAAAACCGATCAGATCCATACATTTGCAATAACCGATCCAAATATCATGGATGAGCTACGTGAAAAATATATAAGCCCGCATATCACAAAAAAATTTGTTTTGGTTAAACCGGATCATTTACAAAGGTTTATCGCGCAAACTCAATGTAAATACTTACAAGAACAAGCATTGATATGTTGCCCTAAATCAATGAGTAGTCGGTCCTGGAATTATTGGGCGCCGTCTAATTCATGGGGGCTATTCCTACTTATGTTGTTGATCCCTGCCGGTTTTTTAGCACCGGTGATAATGTTGCAGGCTGCACTTAGCCTGGTCATTGCCGCTTTGGGCATGCTTATGATCTTTCGTATATCCTGTCTTTTCGCACTTCAAAGGCCTGTAGATTTACCGCCAAAGCCAAAAGAGCCACATAAAATAGTAAAACGTCCCAAGGTATCATTGCTTGTTCCACTCTATAAAGAAAGTCAGATCCTTGAACGGTTATATGACCGCTTGCAAGCCATAGCCTATCCGAAAGAATTACTGGAAATCGTATATATATATGAGGAAAAAGACACCCAGACCAAAGAAGCTTTGTATGCATTGAACCTGCCGTTTTACATGAAGATAATCGAGGTTCCATCCGCTCAGTTACAAACCAAACCGCGCGCAATGAACTACGCCTTGGATTTTTGTGAAGGCAGTATCATCGGAATTTATGATGCCGAGGATGCCCCTGAAATCAATCAGGTAGAGCAAGTCATCCAAAAGTTTGCCACAATAGGTGATGATGTAGCTTGTGTTCAATGCATTCTGGACTTTTACAATCCCAGAACAAATTGGATGTCGCGTTGTTTTACAATCGAATATGCAATTTTATTTCGATTAATTATACCTGCCTTGGATCGCATGAAAATGCCCATTCCACTTGGTGGAACATCAGTGTTCTTCCGTAGGGAAATACTTGAAAAACTAGGCCGTTGGGATGCGTATAACGTCACTGAAGACGCTGATCTTGGTTACAGATTATTCCGTATGGGATACCGCTGTACATGGATTAAATCTGCAACTTACGAAGAGGCGAACTACCGCATGCTACCTTGGATCAAGCAAAGATCACGATGGTTAAAAGGGTTGTTTCTAACAACATTGGTTCACTTCAAACATCCAGTGGAATTAAGTCAAAAAATTGGGTTATTAACAACATTATCAATAGGTTGCCTTGCTATTATCCCTTGGGTATTATGCCCGCTAGCCCCGGTTATATTGCCAATTTGGGTATTCAGTTTTGGAATTGAACTGCCGTATTACGCAGCTTTACCGGATTGGTTCACCCAACTATTAATCACCACATTCGTAGCGACAGAACTTATGACATTATTTATGGGATTCAATGCAACTGATACAGATCAACACAAACATTTAAGACCCTGGTTATTAACAACAATATTCTATTGGCCGATTACGTGTTTAGCTTCATACAAAGCCTTATTCGAAGTTTTTGTCCGCCCTGCATATTGGGATAAAAGTGAACACGGCTTGAATGATCGCAATTACATGCAGGAAATTAAGGAACTTACCCGTAATTCCAGTTAGTTAAAACCGTGATCACCTTTGTTTACAGCTCACCTGCATCGATTTTTAAACGGGTTTCAAACGCATAAGACAGATGGGTTTTCAGTGCTTTATTTGCAGCCTCTCCATCGTGCTGCTCTATCGCTTTTACAATTGCCTCATGCTCGTTTAACGCCATCACACCACGCCCGTCGACGGCCAAAGATGTGGATGTCAGCAATGCCATGGAACGATGTACCATTTCCAACTGCTTTATCAGATACCGATTGCGGCTGGCGAGGTGGATTTGATTGTGAAATCGCCTGTTGGCCCGTGACAGTTTTTCCGGGTCGCCGATAATCTTACGATCCGAAGAAATCATATCAAAAAGCACCCGCACTTCTTCGGGGGTGGCATGCTGCGCGGCAAGCTGTGCGGCCAGGCCTTCAAGTTCCGCGCGCACTTCGTACAGTTCCGCCAGTTGGTTGTGATCCAACGAAGCCACAATCAATGACCGCCCGTCACGGGTTAACATGGATTGGGTTTCAAGGCGTTGCAGCGCTTCGCGTATCGGGGTGCGTGAAACCTGAAATCTGTCGGCCAATTCGCTTTCCACAAGACGACTACCGGGCTTGTAAGTCCCTGCATCAATCGCATCAACAATCATCCTATAGGCATCAGTATGGTTTTTCACGAGCCGTCCCTTTTATGCTTTTGTCTTACGGTAAATATCATCAACACCGGCAAATTCCACCAATACATAACCATTTCCAGCCATAAGTTGCGGTAAATCCGTAGTTTGTCCGTTGTTTTCGATGCTAAGGACATCAATATCGTAATCTTTGAACGGAAATTGTTTAAGAATATCCATCTCGCCGCCTTCAACATCCAATGATAAAAAGTCTATCTTTTTCAGGTTGTTCTCATCCAGAATGGACTGCAATGTGCTTTTTGACAGATCATGGATAATCTCTTCATGTTGCGGGTTCTCGCGCACTTTAATCAGTAAATCATCAGCGTAACTGTCCAAAAAACCGCTCATCTGGGTGTAACCGGACGTGACTTCCATGAAACTCGCATCACCAGATTGCCCAGCAACGGCACTGCCCAAACAGGGGCATTTGCGCGCCGCCTTTGCCAGTTTCAGCTGTGTTGGGGATGGTTCCACCAAAATACCTGTCCAATTTCTGAATACCTCAAAAAACAGCGTGTTAGAACCTGTCACACCATCATAACCGCCAATATCTACAAAAACGCCGTCCCTTTTACCATTCAGCAAACGGTCGACCACCCGATCTTGTCCGGCTTGCGAGAAAAACAGAGGTGTCGGAGACAGCATGTTGGAAATTGTATGAACCTGTCGCATAGCTTCGCCGCGCCGCCGAGAACGTTCAGTTTTCAAAAAACCGCTTAGGTCTTGGTGTGCCTCTTGTAACAAGCGTTGGGCTTGTTTGATTTTCTCGTGTGGTTTCATGTTATTCCTCAGGCTTGTGCCGTAATGATCCATGCCTTTGTTGGCACACGGACCGCATCGCCGTCCAGATAATCCTTATATACAGTCGCCAAAACTGCCCCTATTTTTGTACGTATTTCGGGCGCCATACCTTCCAAACTTTTGGCAAGCGGGCCAATGCGCAGCGTGAACTGAACCGCGCGCTCTATCGGATCAGGATCATCACCTGTGGTAATCTGTGCATCTGCGTCTACAGCCTGCCACTTCAGGTTTTTCCAACCGGCCTGTTTCAAGATCGGCGCAAAGTAATCCGGGTCAGCCCATGCAAATGGGCCCGGTGTACCCGCTGGAGGCGGTGGCGGTGGATCGCCAAGAATTGGTCGTGCAGCCCTAAGCGGAATAGAGGCCCAACCGTTTTCCTTACCTGCGCACCAGCACACAATCGATAGATTACCGCCAGGAACGGTATGGTTACGGATATGCGTCCAGCCTGCAATTGCATCGTCAAAGAACATGGCACCGCATCGTGAATAGACCGCATCATATGGCCCGCCCAATGGTTCGGATGCTGCATCGGCCAAAAGATAATCCGCACCGCCATCATGTTTTGCCAAAGCCAACAAATCGGTAGAGACATCCACACCTGTCACTTCGGCGCCCAAGCCTGCCAATGCGCGGCTGGTACTGCCAGCCCCGCAGCCCACATCCAACACACGTTTTTTGGCGACATCCCCCAAGGCAACAATGCCAACATCACCCACAGGTCCAAGCAAGCAGTTCAGCCCATCCATGCGTTTCGACCATTCTTTGCCGACGCCGCCCTGCCAATCTAATTTATCAACCATATTTCCTCCTAGACGCCGCCACGTTGCGACAATACTATACCCGAATGCAACAGGCTTTTTCACATGTCACGACTTGGGTGTTTGATCTGGATAACACGCTCTATCCACCCTCGGATGCACTGTTCGATCAAATCGATGTATTGATGACAGAATACGTCATGGACAGCCTTGATATTGATCATCCCACAGCAAATAAACTACGCGCCGATTACTGGGCTGATTACGGTACAACGCTCGCTGGATTGATGGAAGTTCACGATCTTGACCCTGATCCCTTTCTGGATGCGGTTCACCGGATTGATCTGTCTCACGTCCAAGCCGATCACAGTCTTCGCGATTCCATAGAACGTCTTGATGGGCGTAAAATCGTTTACACCAACGGCTCACGCGAACATGCTGAAAGGGTTACCAAAGCCCGGGGCCTTGAAGGTGTTTTTGATGCTATGTACGGGGTTGAACACGCAGGCTACGAACCAAAACCAAGGCGTATCGCGTTTGAACGCGTGTTTGCACTTGATGGTGTAAATCCACGAACCGCAGCACTTTTCGAGGATGACGTGCGCAATTTGGAGATGCCGCACGCCATGGGACTGAAAACCATTCTTGTCGGGCCTAAAACAGACCATCCGTTCATCCATTACCAAACCGAGGATTTAACGGATTTTCTGTCGCGGCTTGCGGGCCTTTCCGCCCCCGCTCAATCAGCTTAAAGTCAAAGTATGAAACGTATCAGTGCTGACATATTAATTTCCGGCGGCGGTATAGCCGGCATGACAGCGGCTTGCGCCTTTGGTGCTGCCGGTTTTAAAGTCGTGTGCGTAGACCCTGCCACGCCTGTCATCGTTTCAGATACCGATAAATCAGATTTGCGCAGCACTGCATTTTTACAACCGGCCCGCAACACACTTAAATCCGCAGGCGTTTGGGCCCATTTGGAACCCTATGCCGCCCCATTGGATATTATGCGACTGGCTGATGCCGGTGGCGAGATGAATGAGGTGCGCACTGTAGCGGATTTTGTGGCCTCCGAAATATCGGATGAGCCGTTTGCATGGAATTTGCCCAATTGGCTATTACGCCGTGAATTGCTGACCCGCATCGATGAACTGGACACAGTTACGTTTCTAACAGGCGTTGAAACAAAAGGCGTCACACCGCGTACGGAACGTGCCCATACGCAATTGTCCAATCAAACACAGGTAGATAGTAAACTGGTGTTGGCTGCGGACGGTCGCAACTCTCCTACCCGTGACAGGCTGGGTATTGGCGCAAAAACTTGGCGGTTCGGACAAAAAGCGGTTGTTTTTTCAGTATCGCACACATCCCCGCATGAAAACGTTTCGACCGAAATTCACCGCGACGGCGGCCCATTCACCTTGGTGCCGTTGAATGACCGGGACGGCAAACACTATTCCGCCGTGGTCTGGATGGAAAAAGGCCCACAAGCGGCTGCGCTGATGGCACTGGATGATACCGCGTTTATGGAAGCGGCGAATGCGCGGTCCTGCGGTATATTGGGCGATCTGCAACTGGAAAGCCGACGTATGGCCTGGCCTATTATCAGCAGTCTGGCAGATACACTATATGGCCCCCGCACCGCGCTAATCGCCGAGGCCGCCCATGTGATCCCGCCCATCGGGGCGCAAGGATTGAACATGAGTTTGACGGATATTCAATGCTTGCTGGATCTTAGTCTGGAAAATCCGGATGGTATTGGCAGCCCCGCTATGCTGGCCGCCTATCAAAAGGCGCGTTATAGCGACATTAAAATGCGGGTGACCGGGGTGAACATGCTGAACCGTGCTGCGATGACCGGCAGTGACACCCTTAAAGCTTTGCGCCTAAAAGGGCTGCAAACCCTACACGGGATTGCGCCGGTTCGTAAAAGTCTGATGCGTAAAGGTTTGGGTAGCGTTTAAACCACCTGATCCAATACAGCCTCTAGGCGTGCAACAGTTGCATCCACATCATAAAGCTTGTCCAACCCGAACAATCCTAAACGAAATGTGGAATAATCCGCAGGCTCATCACAGCGCAAAGGAACCCCTGCCGCGATTTGTACGCCATTGGCAGAGAATTTGCTGCCGTTTTGCAAGCCCGCGTCATCAGTGTAGCTGACCACAACACCCGGCGCACCACATCCAGCGGCTGCCACGGATGGAAAACCGCGTTTGGCAAGAGTTGCCCGAACCTTGTCGCCCAGTTCCTGTTGTGCCGCTTTCAGTTTTTCAAAGCCGTAATCGCGGGTTTCCAACATGGTGTCGCGGAAATCCTTCAGCGCATCCGTCGGCATGGTCGCGTGATAGGCGTGACCGCCACCGGTATAAGCGTTCATGATATTTGCCCATGTTTTCAGATTGGCCGCAAAGCTGGTACCCTCGGTTTCCGCCATTCGCGCAACCGCCGTGTCATTCATCATCACCAAACCGGCTGAAGGCGAGGCTGACCAGCCTTTTTGCGGGGCCGAGATCAGAACATCGACGCCAGTCGCTTCCATATCAACCCAGATACAGCCCGATGCGATGCAATCGAGTATAAACAAACCGCCAACGGAATGCACCGCATCTGCCACGGCGCGCATGTAATCATCAGGCAAGATCATGCCGCTGGACGTTTCAACGTGCGGCGCAAAAACCGCGGCCGGCTCTTCAGCTTTGATCTTGGCAACAACCTCATCAATGGGGGCGGGCGAAAATGGCGACTGGTGTGCATTCCCCGTACGCCGCGCTTTCATCACTGTGGTATCTGACGGAATGTCGCCTGCTTCAAATATCTGGCTCCAGCGAAACGAAAACCAGCCATTGCGTAAAACCATGACTTTTTGGTCGGTTGCAAACTGGCGCGCAACGGCCTCCATCCCATATGTACCACCACCGGGGATAATAGCGCAGGATTTAGCGTTATAAACATCTGTCAGCATTTCGTTTATGTCACGCATCACGTGCTGGAACTGTGCGCTCATATGGTTCAGAGATCGGTCGGTGAAAACGACGGAAAATTCAAGCAAGCCATCGGGATCAATATTGGGCAGCAGGGCAGACATAAGGGACTCCATTTTTGATGTTTGGCATGACATTAGACAGCTTTAACTGCAAAGAAAGCCGAAAAGCGACAAAACAAGGGGGGATTCACGAATATGCTGATGCAAAATTTCCGTTCGGAAATATTTTCCCAAAAATCTTTTCAGAGACCAAACTACCCGAAGCTGACAATCGCCATAATTGCACAACATGCTCGGGATAATTTTAGCCATGTCGTTCCTGTTCACTATACGCGCCAAGTGGCCCATGTCGGCGTTCTTCCGATAACAACACATTTGCCTCTACGTTGGCAACACCGGGCAGTGACATGATGCGGCGACGCAATACACGTTCAAAGTCCGCCAGATTGCGTGCGACAACCTTCACCCGGTAATCATATAGCCCCAAAACATGCTGCACCAATTGCACTTCAGGTATCGCAATTATTGCCCGCTCAAAATCTTCTAGCGATACGCGCCCTTTAGTGCCTAGTTTTATGCCCAAGAATACAGTCACATCAAAGCCCAGACGCGCTTTATCCAGCACCAGTCGGCGCCCCAATATAACACCTGCAGTTTCCAGACGCTTCACGCGGCGCCATGCGGCAGGTTGCGACAGGTCAACTTTTTTAGCCAAAGCCGCAGCAGACAAACTGCCGTCATTTTGGAGGGCATGTAAAATCGCGCGGTCTATGTCATCAAGGTCGATCATATCGGCAGAACCTCGCGTTCCAGAACATTCGAGATCAACATCAAAGCTTCAATGTCAGCAATATGAGGTAGTTTCAGAATACGGGTACGATAAATTTGCTGATAATGCGTCATGTCGCGGGCCAACACATTCAGACGCACATCCACACGGCCCAAAAAGGTCTGGATTTCATTAACCTCGGGGATTTCATGGGCTGCCGCTATGAACAGATCAAACGCATTGCTTTGGGTTTTATCCAAAGTGATACGCAATGACACCTCAACCTCATACCCCAAGGCTTTGGGATCAATCACGATACGCCGTGCGGTTATGATGCCATCGCGTTCCAACCGCTCTACCCTGCGCCAACATGATGCCGGTGCGTAATTGACACGCGCACCCAATTGAGCAGCAGTCAAAGTGGCGTCATCTTGAAGCGCGCGCAGGATACGTCTGTCCAGATCATCTAGTTTTTGCATGTATTTTTGCTTTATTGCCTATATCACGAATATATTTTACACCTTTTTGATAATATATACAAATAATGAAATCGACCCTGCCATTAAACGGGTATAGAAATACATCAAATTCGCTCATCTTCAGGAGGTTATCATGCGTGTTTATTATGATCGCGATTGCGATGTAAACTTAATCAAAGACTTAAAAGTTGCTATTCTTGGCTATGGATCACAAGGCCACGCGCATGCGTTGAACCTGCGTGACAGTGGCGCAAAAAACGTAGTTGTTGCCCTGCGTGAAGGCTCTGCATCTGCGAAAAAAGCCGAAGGCGAAGGTCTGAAAGTGATGGGGATCGCTGAAGCGTCTGCTTGGTGTGATTTGATCATGTTCACCATGCCCGACGAATTGCAGGCAGAAACCTACAAAAAATACGTCCGCGACAATCTGAAAGACGGTGCCGCAATGGCTTTTGCCCACGGTTTGAACATCCACTTCGGCCTGATCGAAGCCAATCCCGGTGTTGACGTGATCATGATGGCACCAAATGGCCCCGGCCACACTGTGCGCGGCGAATATGTCAAAGGCGGTGGCGTTCCCTGCCTTGTAGCCGTTGATCAAGACGCATCCGGAAAAGCACTGGAAATCGGCAAATCCTATTGTTCTGCCATCGGCGGTGGTCGTTCAGGTATTATCGAAACAGATTTCCGCGAAGAATGCGAAACCGATCTGTTCGGTGAACAAGCCGTGCTTTGTGGTGGTGTTGTTGAATTGATCCGCATGGGTTTCGAGACATTGGTTGAAGCGGGTTACGAACCTGAAATGGCTTACTTTGAATGCTTGCACGAAGTAAAACTGATTGTTGACCTGATTTATGAAGGCGGCATTGCCAACATGAACTACTCAATCTCAAACACGGCTGAATACGGCGAATACGTATCCGGCCCGCGCATCTTGCCATACGATGAAACAAAGGCACGCATGAAAGCGGTTCTGACAGACATCCAAACCGGTAAGTTTGTACGTGATTTCATGTTGGAAAATGCCGTTGGCCAACCATCGTTCAAAGCCACACGTCGTATTAACGACGAGCACCAGATTGAACAGGTTGGTGCCAAGTTGCGCGCGATGATGCCTTGGATTTCTGCCGGTAAAATGGTTGATAAAGAAAAGAACTGATATTCATCACTCTTTTCATAAATAAAGGCACGTCACTAGGCGTGCCTTTTACTTTTCTACTAGTCACATTTAATGTAACGATCTGCTAACAGTTCACTTAAACATCGCTTACAGGTTAGCCAATGACACCTCAAAACCCCCATTCCCTGTTGAACTGGGTATTCCTGATTATCCTCGGTGTGATATGGGGTGGCTCTTTCATGGGGGCAAAACTGGCGCTGACAGGATTTGGACCACTGACTGTATCAGCACTGCGTCTGGTCATTGCATCAACCCTGCTGGTTAGTTTTGCTTATATCTTTCGCAACGGGCTACCCAAATGGAAGACGGCAACCGACAAACGTATCTGGCTTCATATTCTTGGTATGGGTCTGTTTACCAATGCAATCCCGTTTACCTTGTTAAATTGGGGGCAATTACGGATATCTTCGGGTTTTGCCGGTATCTCAATGGCCGTTGTTCCATTGCTGGTTTTACCGCTTGCGCATTTTCTTGTGGCAGGTGATTTGATGAACCGCAGAAAAGTTCTTGGATTTTCAATTGGGTTTATAGGTGTTGTAGTTCTGATCGGGCCTCGTAATTTTATTGACACGAGCGGTGATCCACTAGAACCTTTGGCCCGTCTTGCCTGCATCGGGGCCGCCTGTTGTTATGCTATTGGCAGTATCATCACGCGTCGTTGTCCACCAGTTGGTTTGTTATCGTACTCGGCTGCAGGTCTGTTGGTTGGCACAATCGGCATGGTACCTGTTGCGTTATATTTCGAAGGCGTGCCATCCATACCTGACATTCAACCCGCTTTGGGAATATTATATCTGGGATTATTCCCTACGTCTCTGGCTACTATTATGCTGGTAAATGTCATCAACAAAGCCGGTCCCAGTTTTATGAGTCTTGTGAATTATCAAGTACCCATCTGGGCGATCACTTTTGGTGCGGTGTTTCTTGGCGAGGAATTACCACCAAGTTTTCTTGGCGCACTGGTATTGATCTTGATTGGATTGGGCGTCAGTCAGTTGAAAAAGCCGTTAAGTTGCGGCTCTCACCGCCGTAACAATATCACCAACAACGCGCCTTAAAAGACCTGCATCTTCACATTCGCCCATCACACGCACCAAGGGTTCTGTACCGGATTTACGGATCAATAATCGACCGTTTGCACGCAATGCGTTTTCACCGTCGGCAATTGCAGCTTTGACATTATCCGTTTCCAGCGGATCCTTATCTGTATATCTGATATTCTCCAGCAACTGGGGATACGGATCAAACACATGGGCCAGACTGCTGGCAGGTTTAGCGCTCTCAATCATTGCATTTAAAAATTGAAGGCCAGCAATTAAGCCGTCGCCTGTTGTCACATAGTCGCTCATCACGATGTGCCCTGATTGTTCACCGCCTAGGTTGAATTGACCCTTGCGCATAGCCTGCACCACATGGCGATCACCGACATCGGTTCGCAACAGCGTAATTCCGCGCCGCGACAAGTGTTTTTCAAGCCCCATATTAGACATCACGGTTGCGACAAGCGTATCTTTAGCCAATGCTCCATTATCACACCATCGCTCTGCGATGAGCCCCATAATCTGGTCACCGTCTGCCACAACACCGTTTTCATCAATGATCATTACCCGGTCGGCATCCCCATCCAGACAAATCCCAACATCTGCCTTATGCTCGATAACCGCTTTTGCGGCTGTTCTGGTATTTGTCGACCCGCAACCATCATTGATATTAAACCCATTTGGAGAAACACCAATTGGGATCACTTCGGCACCCAATTCCCACAACACGGTCGGTGCGGCTTTGTAAGCTGCACCATTGGCGCAATCGATGACAACCTTCATGCCGTCCAACAAACGGCGGCGTGGAAATGCGGTTTTGGCAAACTCCATATAACGGCCCAAACCGTCATCAATCCTTTGTACACGCCCGATGTTTTCAGGTGCTGCCAGTGCTATATCGCCATCAACCAGTTTTTCGATTTCAATTTCCGCATCATCTGAAAGCTTATAACCGTCAGGGCCGAAAAACTTGATCCCGTTATCGTGATACGGATTGTGTGAAGCTGAAATCATCACACCAACATCGGCACGCATTGATCGCGCTAACATGCCCACTGCGGGTGTTGGCACCGGACCTAAAAGGAATACTTCCATGCCAGTTGACGCAAACCCGGCTGTTAACGCCGCCTCGATCATATAACTTGACCGCCGGGTGTCTTTGCCGATCACGACACGGTGGCTTTTCTTGTCTTTACGAAAATACCGACCTGCGGCAGCCCCCAGTCTGAGGGCCATTTCGGCAGTCATTGGGTGACTGTTTGCCAATCCGCGTACACCGTCAGTTCCAAAGTATTTACGTCCCATTTACCCTCACAATGTGGCTTGCCACAGATTAATTGCTTGTCGTGTTTGCCAGATGTCATGCACCCGCAGGAATTGCACCCCTTGTCGCAAACCTTCCAGTCCAATGGCAATAGAACCTGCAACCCGGTCAGCGGGTTCCAGCGCATTCCCCAAATCGCCAATAAATCGTTTGCGCGAAACCCCCAGTAATATAGGGCATCCCAGTCCGTGAAACAGTGACAGACCTCGGATCAGTTGTAAATTGTGATCCAGAGTTTTACCAAACCCGATACCGGGATCTACAACGATATGATCTTTGGACAAGCCCGCATTCACACATGCGGTCACACGTTCCTCCAAATGGTCATAAATATCCATCAGAACATTTGTATAGCGGGGGTTGTTCTGCATGGTTTTAGGATCGCTCGGGCTGTGCATTAAACATACGTATGGCTGCATTTTCGCTGCAAGCGGTAAGCTTTTCGGGTCATATTGAAATGCCGTAACATCATTGAACATCATTGCGCCGGCATTCAACGCGACCTGTGCCACATCAGCTTTGCGTGTATCTATTGATACCGGCGTTGAAATCCCAGCAGACCGTAATGCTTGAATTACAGGAACCGTGCGTGTTATTTCCGCGTCATTATCAACAAAATCAGCGCCCGGACGCGTGGACTCGCCACCAATATCCAAGAGCGTTACCCCCTGCTCTACCATCTGCTTGGCACGCATAACCGCGTCTTCGAATGTATGGTGTTGCCCGCCATCAGAGAAACTGTCCGGTGTTACATTCAAGACGCCCATTATCTGCGGCATTGTCATATCCAACCCGCAAATTGCATCCCTTGGCCGCGTTATATTTTCCAATATTCCATCGGGTATTTCTGTTATAGACACAACCTGCGATCCACCATCACGTTGCAATTGTTGTGCATGTGTAAACCACGACCACCCACCAGCTATCATCAGTGCGCCTTTCGGGCGGCATCTGTCAGTTTGCGCTATAGGCCTATAATATACCATAGACACTTAATCCAAAATCTTGCGGTAAAAGATGACTTTTTCCGTTTGCTGAAAACCCAATCGTTCGTGCATCAACTGTGATGGATAGTTACTCAGTTCAACATCTGACCCAAACTCTGTAAACCCGGCCATTCTGGCTAGCTGTTCGAGATATGATACCAGCGCCTTGGCAATACCCTGCCCGCGATAATCAGCATCTATCCAGATGCCTTCCAGAAACGGGACAGGTTGTGAATGGCAGCCGTTTGCATAGTCACGCAAAGCATATTCAGCAAAACCTACAGGTCTTTCATCCACTTGTGCGACATACGCCGATCTTTTTCCTGATTTAAAGATGCGGTCAATTTCAGCAAGCAATGCATCGTCCGAATTATCAGGAAATAGCTTGCGATACATACCCAACCACATATCACGGTCGCTTTTTTTAATTTCGCGGATCAAAACATCCATTCCGCAATCCCCCGATTTTTCGCCTGACCCTAAAGGTCGGTTGGTGTTGCGACAAGCAATAACCTATCCGAATTGATCGCACCGTCATAACTTTGCAATACTAGTGTATGATCCGCAAAAAACTCTTTTGCAAACCACATCGCCAGAGCCAATGGTTCTTTTGGCCCAGCATCAGGTTTATCAACAGCGTCAAGCACAATCCTGGATGGTGCCCAGACCGATAATTGGCCCTTTTTTATCGCCCAATCCAATTCTGTTCGGTTATCAACAACAACGCATCGTGTGTCTTTTGCTGCCAGCATCCACGCATTTTGCGCTATCGACAATAACCCTATGCGTCTGTCTACGTTGGGTATATCAGTCGTAGGGAGCTGCTTATAAACCGGTTCAAGGCAAATGATCGCAGGCCGGGTATGTGTTGCAATTGCATCCAGCCATGCGCCTAGTTCAGAACCGTATAGCACGTCATTGGGCATGAATATAATCAATGGCTGAATATTTTCTTCCGGAACGGTATCAATGTCGGGTTCAATTCCATTTTTAGACCGCACAATTTCCACGCTCAGCGTGCCCGGAATACGGTCCATCTTTTCAATACGCACGAAAACCCGAACTGCGCGTAAGTGTGACAGAATAGTTTCTGCGATACGTTCGGCCAGTGTCTCGAGCAAGTTCAGCCGTTCAACATTTAACTGTTCTTCAATCGCATCAGTGATCGTGTCGTAAGATAAAACCTGATCAACATCATCAGATGCACCGGCCTGACTTTTTGCAACCTCAAGAACCACATTAAACCGGATACGTTGCTTTGTGTCGCGTTCGGTTTGGAACGCACCAATTTCTACACTCTTTATAAAATCACGCACAGATATGCGATCAAGCGGGTCGCCTGTATGGGTTGCAATCGAACGTGCGTCTAAAGTGTCAAAGGCTACATATATGTCGTCAGTCATGCGTATCACTCTTGTTGTCACACATCAGATATAGACCTGCCTGACTTATAACAAGAGTCAAAAAAAGACCGTCATTTGACGGTCTGAATTCTAGTATTTATCTATGCTTTGTAGAAAAAGTGGCGCCCCACTTTGGCTGTTCTTTCGAACTTGCGTGACCATCTTGGGCTAACTGCACCAGTATGATAAAATGTAGCACCTTTTGTAAGCTCCCGCGTTTTACCATCCAACATAATACGTGCTACTTTACCGACCTGTATATGGGCATTCTTTTCAGAGTACACTTCTGCATAACCATCACATTTATATGAAAATTGACATGCGTGTTTTTTCCCGGATTTAGAACCCTGGCCAATGACACCACAAACTGTGCTTGGGAATTTCTTGCTATCCCGGCGGTTTAATATCACTTCGGCAACAGCAAATTGCCCTTCCAGATTTTCACCACGCGCCTCGAAATACAAAGCTTCGGTTAGACATCTCCATTCGTCATTTCCCTCCGCATGAGGCAACGCATTAATTTGCGACATAGTGGTAATGTCTTGGACTGTAACTTCTGGCTTTTTATTCAGCAAAACTTGCCAGAATGTTCTTTTGGGTGAAGTCTTTTTGCCTAAAGCGGCCAAACGCACAATATTACCATTTTCCACAGTAACATTCTGATACACCATATGTGTTGATACATTCCTTGAAGTGTCTGAATTTCCATCAGCAGCAGCAAAGGATCCGATAACTATACCCGTAAGAGAAATAACAATCCCTTGGGCGATACGCTCAATCATTGTCTTCATAACAGTAGCTCACTAAAATCGTGGGTGCAGATACCCATCAAATCTAGGGCGTTCTACTAAACAACACAGCGGTCTGTCTAGTTTCTTGTCATTTCGCGATGACGTACTGTTACATTTTTGTAAAAATTAACACAAAATCTTCACGAAATAGCCATATTTGTAATTTTGTTACCTATTCCGCTTCAGATATTGCCGCTTGTGCCGCGGCCAATTTTGCGATTGGCGTGCGAAAAGGCGAGCAAGATACATAGTCAAAGCCCGCGCGATGACAGAATCCTACCGATTTAGGATTCCCTCCATGCTCTCCACACAAGCCCAAAACCAGATCTTTGCGTTCGGCACGTCCCCGCTCACAGGCAATTAATAACAACTCTCCCACACCATCCTCATCCAATGAGTGGAATGGATCATCCTCAAAAACACCCTTACTGAT
>JAJFHY010000064.1 GCA_021775375.1 Amylibacter sp.
GGCGATATCCATCGGGCGGGCATTTGCCGTACGGCGTAAAGAGCAGTTTGATGCCAATCAGGAAATGATCGGGCAGGGGATATCAAATACCGTTGGCGGATTCTTTCAATGTTATGCCGGGTCGGGCTCTTTTACCCGCAGTGGGTTAAACGCCACAGTGGGGGCCACATCCCCGTTATCGGGAATTTTTGCCAGTTTGTTTCTGGCGCTGATCCTGTTTTTCATCGCACCACTTGTGTCGTATATCCCAACGCCCGCTATGGCAGGTCTGATCCTTTTTGTGGCGTGGAAGCTGATTGACATAAAAGAGATCACGCATATTGCAACGTCTAAAAGCCCTGAAACGGTTATTCTGTTACTGACGCTGGCGGCGGGTCTTTTTGTTGAGCTGGATTTTGCGATTTATGTTGGTGTCATTACATCTTTATGCGTGTTTATTTATGAAAGCGCACATCCGGTTTTACCTATAACCGTGCCTGTTGTTTCACCTACGGGTGCACGCAAATTCCGTGACGCGGAACTTCACAATCTGGAGCAATGCCCGCAACTGGTGACGTTTCGTCTGGACGGTCCGCTTTATTTTGGGTCGGTAGAGCATGTGGAGCGTAAAATTAAAGAGATGCGCCGCAAAAAACCGGGACAAAAGCATATGATTTTTTATCTTAAAGGTGTGGGTAAAATTGATCTGGCGGGGGCGGATTTGTTGATAGAGACTATTCGCGAAGTGAAATCCAAGGGCGGTTCTTTTCGCATTGTCGCCCTGTTCCCGCCGCTTATAAACAGTCTGCGAAAGCTTCATGTTATAGAAGAACTGGGCGAGGACCATTTGTTCAATTCCAAGGGCGAGGCGGTGTCTGATGCCACAAAAGATCTGGATCGCAAGATTTGTAAGGCCTGCCTGAGAGACGTGTTCTTGGAGTGCGATTCTATTCGTGATGAAGATGAGGATGAAGACTAATCGGTTCGCGGCCGTGGGCTAAGCATTGAGCAATTCTAAAATCTCTGCGTGCAATTCGGGTGTTGCGGCGGTCACTACGCGGCCATCTGAATGTAAGGTCAACGTTTCCCCATGCCAATCAGTGATAATTCCACCTGCTGCTTGGATCAATCCGACCAATGGCAGATAGTCGTAAGGCTCTAAATTGCAATCCACGACGGCATCAATTGTGCCCGCTGCGACCATTGCATGGGGATAGCAGTCATATGCCATGCGCCGTGTGTGACCGGCTTTGCACAGGCGTGCAAAGCGGGCAGGGTCTGCGGCATTGATATTTTCAGCCTCGTTTATGTAAAGAATAGCCTTGGCCAACTCACGTGTTGTACGGCAAGATATGGCCGTACCGTTTCTGGTGGCGCCCAAACCTGCAACACCCACGTATGTTTCATTCAGTGCGGGCATGCGTATCAGCCCGATTTGCGGCACACCTGCATCGAGAAATCCCATCAACATACCAAACAGAGGGCTGCCTGAGATAAAAGAGCGGGTGCCGTCGATGGGGTCGATGATCCACGACGCGCCTTTTAAGTCGCCGCTGATGCCGAACTCTTCGCCAAAAATATCGTGGTCGGGGAAATTCTTTAACAATGCATCGCGAATAAAGCGTTCAGTGTTTTGATCGGCGATGGTCACAGGGCTGTCATCGGCCTTATCGGTGATGTCGAGCTGAGTGCGGAAATAATCCATCGGAATGGCGCTTGCATCTTTTGCAATCGTGCTTGCCACAATGGAGAGGGCAGAAAGGTCATATGTCATTGCGTGGCATTTCGTATTTAGTAGCTGTTGCGCCTTTGTAGAGCAGCTTTTGTATGCGGATGCAACGTCAACAATTCCTCGTATAAAATGATTTATATTGCTTTTTATAGTGTGAATAGACAAGCATTGCATAAAAGGTAGGATTGCTATGCCCACAGCCAAACTGAAAAGTGCAATTGATTGTGCGATGCGACTTTCATGTTGGCAAGCCCCTGAGAACCCACGGGTTTTAGAAGGCGGTATCACCAATGTGAATCTGCTGATCGCGGATCAGGGTCAGGATTATGTGGTACGTATGGGGGCGGATATCCCGGAACATGGCATCATGCGGTTTAATGAGTTGGCTATTAGTCGGGCCGCTCATGCGGCAGGGATTTCGCCCGCTGTGCATTATGCTGAAGACGGTGTTTTGGTGCTGGAATTTATCGAATCCACCTCTTTGACCGATGCGGATGTGCGCGAGCCCGATATGCTGTTGCAAGTGGTTGAATTTCTGGGCCGGGTTCACCGTGATTTGGAAGGTTTTGCGCGTGGCCCGATCCTGAGTTTTTGGGTGTTTCATGTGTTGCGTGATTATGCGGCACGGTTGATTGATGAAGGCTCGCCTTATGCAAAAATCCTGCCTGACCTGATGGCGCAGGCGCAAGAGTTTGCGGATTGTATAGGGGCGGTTGATCTGGTGCTTGCGCATAATGATCTGTTGCCTGCCAATATACTGCGCGGCTCTGATCGGTTGTGGCTGATCGATTGGGAATATGGTGGTTATAACTCGCCGCTGTTTGATCTGGGCGGGTTGGCGACAAATTGTGGATTGGACGGGCCTGCCGAAGAAGCCATGCTGACTGCCTATTTCGGGAAAGCCCCCGATGCCAGGTTGATACGCCGTTACGAGGCGATGAAATGCGCGTCGCTTTTGCGCGAAACCATGTGGAGCATGGTGTCTGAAATCACATCAAAACTGGATTTTGACTATGCCCAATACACTGCTGAAAACCTGGCGCGCTACAAAAGTGCTTATCAGAATTACCTATTAGTAAGAGGCACAAAATGAGCGATTTTCCCAACACTGCAAAAGCAGTCATTGTCGGTGGTGGTATTATCGGTTGTTCAACCGCTTATCATCTGGCCAAATTAGGTTGGGACGTTGTGCTGCTGGAACGCAAGAAACTGACATCAGGAACCACGTTTCATGCAGCAGGGCTAGTGGGGCAATTGCGTAGCAACGCCAATATCACCCAGCTTCTGGGTTATTCGGTTGATCTATATAAAACGCTTGCGGATGAAACGGGTTTGGAAACCGGCTGGAAAATGAACGGGGGTTTGCGCTTGGCGTGTAATCCCGAACGCTGGACGGAAGTAAAGCGGCAGGCAACGACGGCGCATAGTTTCGGGCTGGAAATGGAATTGCTGAGCGCAAAAGAAGCACAAGATCTGTGGCCGATCATGCAAGTGGATGATGTGGTGGGGGCCGCGTTCATGCCGACGGACGGGCAGGCGAACCCATCTGACATCACACAATCCCTAGCCAAGGGTGCCCGCATGGCAGGGGCACGTATTTTTGAGGATACAAAGGCTTTGTCGGTGGATGTTGAAAAAGGCGTGATTAAAGGTGTTGAGACCGAAAAGGGGTATATTGAATGCGCCGTTGTTATCGCCTGTTGTGGCCAGTGGACGCGCAATTTTGCCAAAACTGTCGGTGTGAATGTGCCGCTGGTTTCGATGGAACACCAGTATATGGTGACTGAGCGCATTGAAGGTGTGCCGGCCAATCTGCCAACCCTGCGTGACCCTGATCGACTGACATATTATAAGGAAGAAGTCGGTGGTCTGGTGATGGGGGGCTATGAGCCAAACCCGATCGACTGGGCGCGTGGCGGGGTTGTTCCGCAAGGCTTTCATTATTCGCTTCTGGATAGCAACTTTGACCATTTTGAACAGCTTATGGAACTGTCACTGGGCCGTGTTCCGGCACTTGAAACCGCAGGTATCAAAGAGTTGGTGAACGGGCCTGAAAGTTTTACACCTGACGGGAATTTCATTCTGGGTGAAGCACCTGAATTAATGAACTTCTTTGTTGGTGCCGGTTTTAATGCCTTTGGTATAGCATCAGGTGGCGGGGCTGGCATGGCACTGGCTGAATGGGTGGCAAATGGTGAGCCGCCGTTTGATCTCTGGCCTGCGGACATTCGACGTTTTGGCCGTCCGCATTTCGACGATGACTGGATCCGCACCCGTACGATGGAAGCTTACGGCAAGCATTACACAATGGCGTGGCCCTCGGAAGAACATGACAGTGGCCGTCCGTGCCGCAAATCACCGCTTTATGAGACGCTATTGGCTGACGGTGCGGTTTTTGGCGAAAAGCTTGGTTGGGAGCGGCCGAACTGGTTTGCAGATACTAAAGCGGGTCAAGTGCAGCATGACATTTATACCTTTGAGCGGTCGAACTGGCATGATGCCGTCGGGCGTGAACATAAAGCTGCGCGAGAAGCGGCGGTGTTGTTTGATCAAACCTCTTTTGCCAAGTTCAGTTTGAAAGGCCCTGACGCAGAAGCTGCCCTAAGCTGGATTGCGGCCAATAATGTGGCCAAGTCTGTGGGATCTTTGATTTACACGCAAATGCTGAATGATCGTGGTGGGATTGCATGTGATTTAACAGTCGAACGTGTGGCAGAGGATGAGTTTTATATTGTCACCGGCACGGGTTTTGCCACTCATGATTTTGACTGGATTGCGCGTAACATCCCAAAGGAGATGAATGCGCAGCTGTTCGATATAACCTCTTCCAATGCGGTTCTGTCATTGATGGGACCAAAGGCGCGGGATATTTTGGCGGCAGTTACACGTGACGATGTTAGCAACGCAGGGTTTCCATTTGGGACTGCGAAAACCATCGGTATTGCGGGTTGTCCTCTGCGTGCGCTACGGGTCACTTATGTGGGCGAATTGGGTTGGGAGTTGCACCTGCCCGTGGAATATGCCGCTACGGTTTATGCCGCTTTGCAAGAAGCAGGGGCAGCGTATGGGTTGATCAATGCAGGCTACCGCGCGATTGAAACCCTGCGGTTGGAAAAAGGGTATCGCGCTTGGGGGGCTGATATCGGGCCTGATCATACGCCGGATGAGGCGGGTCTTGGCTGGGCCGTCAAGATGCGCACGAATATTGATTTCAAGGGTCGTGCGGCAGTTGAGCAGCAACGTGCAATAGGTGTGAAAAAGATGTTGGCGACTTTTGTGGCAGATGGTGATGTTATTTTATCTGGGCGCGAAACTATTTATCGTAACGGTGAGCGCGTCGGTTGGTTAAGTTCTGCAGGATATGGGCATAGTTTGGGTAAATCTATCGGTTTGGGGTATATACGCAATGCGGCAGGCGTAGATGCCGATTACGTCTTGTCAGGTGCGTATGAGCTGGATGTGGCAACTGTTCGCGTGCCTTGTACTGTCAGCCTTGAGCCGCTTTATGACTCGAAAATGGAACGGGTTAAAAGTTAGGATTAATGATCCGGGTCATCAATGCTTGGGGTTGGCTTGGCAAGGCTTTCCAAGTCGTTCATATCAGTAATTATCACATGAGCCCCGCTGATTTTCACGCCGTAGGGTTGCAGCGCCTTTATGGCGCGTGACAGGTTTTCCGGGGTCATTCCCAGATAGGACGCCAATAGGCGTTTTTCGGTTTTAAGATCAAATTCGCCAGTTTCACCGGCATAGATATTTTGCTTGATCAGATAGTTGGCCAGGCGCTCTATCGAGGTGCGCAGTTTCAAGCCTTTGGAGTTTTTGACAACCGTTCTGTAGCATTGCGCTAATTCGGTGACCACGGACCGGGCGAATATATTGTCTTTATCAAAGACTTTGCGCACATCTTGTGAGGGCAGTAAAACCACACGTGATTTTTCCATGGTGCGCGCAGACATCAGATAAGGCGCGTCTTTGATTGTAGCGGCCAGAATGAAAGTTGACATAGGGCGAACCGTAGCCATCGACGTTTCACGTTCATTCCATGAAGCAAACAACTCTACACAACCAGAGGCGACAATATGCAAGAAATTACTAGCTTCGCCTTCGGTGATCAACTCGACTTGTGTCGGGAAATTCTGGATATAAGCCCCACGTATAAGCGTGTCGAAATTACTGTTGTCCATGTTGTGAAACAGGGGCAGGTCTTTGATTTCCTGAAAATCAGTATCTTTCATGATAACTCGCTTGCTAACCCTGTAGTTTGATAATCATCAAATCTTATAATGCTAATTATCAAGATTGGCCATAGGGTTTTGTAAATGTGGTGGCTACTTATATTTCGACTAACCCTTAAATACTTTAAGCCTTCATTTATTTACTTCACAGATAGCCCTTTTCTTGATTTAGATCAAATTTTCATTCCCGAATTTAACCTAGTCACAGATCAAAGCCACATTTGGCTTTTGATTCCGGGCCGACGATGTGAGGGGAAATCACTACAGGGCTGGGACAACGCGGACAAGGTGCCGCACATACTAGGAGTGATGAAATATGCATAATATTGACGGTGTCACCCCAGGCGATCAATACCGCGCGCTTGGGCTAAGTACATTGGCCTTTACGGTCTGTTTTGCGGTCTGGACAATATTTTCCATTATCGGGGTTAAGATCAAACAAGACCTTGGTTTGTCTGAAACCCAGTTTGGTCTGCTGGTGGCAACACCGGTTCTGACCGGCTCGTTAAGCCGTATTTTTCTTGGAGTTTGGACAGACCAATTCGGCGGCCGTATTATGCTGCCATTGCAAATGCTGATCACAGCCGTATCGGTCTGGTTGCTGGCGTCGGTTCAAACATACGCTGTTTTCCTGATGATTGCCCTTGGCCTTGGTTTGGCAGGTGGTTCATTCATCATCGGGATTGCTTATGTATCCCGTTGGTTTGAAGCCGAACGTCAAGGTACAGCACTTGGTATCTTCGGGGCGGGGAACGTGGGGGCGGCTGTCACCAACTTTGGCGCACCGTTCCTGCTGGTTGCAGTTGGCTGGGAAGATACCGCACGTATCTACGCCGTTGCTCTGATCGCTATGGCGGTCATCTTCTATATCTTTGCCAAAGAAGACCCGGTGCGTGCCGAGCAAAAGAAAACAGGCGCGAAACCGGTTTCTGCCGCAAAACAACTGGAGCCTTTGAAGGATATTCAGGTTTGGCGTTTTGCTACATACTACTTCTTTGTATTTGGTGCCTTCGTAGCCTTTGCATCCTTCCTGCCGCGTTATTACGTTGGGGCATACGGTGTTGCGCTAACCTCTGCCGGTGTGTTTGCAGGGATGTATTCACTGCCCGGTTCGGTCTTTCGTGCCCTTGGTGGCTGGATGTCCGATGTCTGGGGCGCGCGTTTTGTGATGTACCTGACATTCATCGTATCCCTGATTGTGTTGTTCATCATGAGCTATCCGGAAACCAGTTACGTGGTGCAGGGTATCCCCAATGCCGACGGTTCTGAACGGTTGATTAAGTTCAGCTTTGGCATTCCGCTATATGTGTTCGTTTTCCTGACTGTGATCCTTGGGTTCGTGATGAGCTTGGGTAAAGCGGCGGTCTATAAACACATTCCGGTTTATTTCCCGAACAACGTTGGTGCCGTGGGTGGCCTGGTCGGTATGATCGGTGGCTTGGGCGGGTTTGTTCTGCCTATTTCATTCGGCATCTTGCTTGATGTGTTCCATGTTTGGTCAGTGGTGTTCATGCTGATGTTCCTGATCGTTGCAGTCAGCACTATCTGGATGCATGCGGCTATTCGCAAAATGGATCGAGAAAGACATCCGGAACTGCGGGACAATACACATCTGTCAGATGTGCCGCACTAACAATCTAATTCAAATAAACGGCGGGCCGCTATTGGCCCGTCTTAACCTCACCCGAGGAGATAAAAGTGGGACAAGATTTAAGAGACTATACACCGGATGACGAGGCCTATTGGGAGTCGACCGGCAAAGCGATTGCGACGCGCAACTTATGGATTTCCATTCCATCGTTGCTATGTGGCTTCGCGGTTTGGCTATACTGGGGTATCATCACTGTTCAGATGATTAACCTTGGTTTTGCCTTCGAGAAATCCGAACTGTTTACACTGGCCGCGATTGCGGGTCTGACAGGGGCTACACTGCGTATTCCGTCAACCTTCTTTATCAGGATTGCCGGTGGCCGAAACACTATCTTTTTTACCACAGCATTGCTGATGGTCCCTGCGATTGGCGCAGGCTATGCATTGCAAGACCCCAATACACCGCTTTGGAAATTCCAGGTTCTGGCATTTCTATCCGGTATCGGTGGCGGTAACTTTGCCAGTTCCATGTCCAACATCAGTTTCTTTTATCCGAAGAAAATTCAGGGCTATGCACTGGGTATGAACGCGGGTCTTGGGAACTTTGGTGTGACCACAATGCAAATCGTTATCCCGCTGGTTATGACATTTGGTCTGTTTGGTGGTGATCCGTTGATCCTGCAAAACACATCAGGTACACTAATCGGCAAAATTCCCGCCGGTACTGAAACATATATCCACAACGCCGGTTACGTGTGGCTTTTGGCCCTTATTCCACTGGCCTTTGCGGGTTGGTTGGGTATGAACAACATCCGTGATGAACATGTGTCGCCTGACATTCCCGGCCCAATCGGTGCGTTTGCCACTATCAGTGGCATGCTGCTGGTTGGCTTTATCACTGCTGCATTTGGTTTGTGGTTGCTACTGCCTGCCAAGGTTGGCGGTTCCGGCTTTATGGTTTCAAAGTGGGTTGTGTTACCGATCGTTATCGCATTAACCGTGTTGTTGCTGAAAATGATACCGGGTGCTGTCGGGCAAAATCTGACACGCCAGTATAAAATCTTTAACAACAAGCACACTTGGGCAATGACCGTGATTTACACAATGACCTTTGGTTCATTCATCGGTTTTGCGGCGACATTTGCGCTGGCAATCAAAGTTGTTTTTGGCTTCCAACACGTCATGGTCGACGGTGTGATGACACACAATCTGGCAAACCCTGATGGGCCATCTGCCTTGATGTATGCATGGATGGGGCCGTTCATCGGTGCCTTGATCCGGCCAGTTGGCGGTATGATTGCCGATAAAATGGGTGGCGCGAAAGTGACCCAGATCATTTCTATCGTAATGGTTGCCTCTGCACTTGGTGTGGCTTACTTTTTGAAGCTGGCTTATGTTTCCGCAACACCGCAAGATTACTTCCTGCCGTTCATGGGATTGTTCCTGATCTTGTTTGCCGCAACAGGCATTGGAAACGGTTCTACCTTCCGTACAATCGCTGTTGTGTTTGACAAAGAACAGGCTGGCCCGGTTTTGGGTTGGACATCAGCGGTTGCTGCATATGGTGCATTCATCATCCCCAAAGTGTTTGGTGAGCAGATCAAAGCCGCAACACCGGAATATGCGCTTTACGGTTTTGCGATCTTCTACGGTGTCTGCATCCTGATCAACTGGTGGTTCTACTTGCGTCCAAACGCATACGTGAAGAACCCTTAATTTAAACAATTACTTTGTCCCCGGAACATAGTCTCCGGGGGCAGACATCCCGCATATAGGAGAGAAATCCATGAGCCACCTGTTAGACCGCCTTAACTTTTTCCAGTCAAAAGAGCTGGATCAATTTTCCAACGGCCACGGCCAGACCACACGCGAAAACCGCGATTGGGAAGATACTTACCGAAATCGCTGGCGGCATGACAAGATTGTCCGTTCTACCCACGGGGTGAACTGCACTGGGTCATGTTCTTGGAAAATTTATGTAAAATCCGGCATTGTGACTTGGGAAACCCAACAAACGGATTACCCCCGTACGCGCCCTGATTTGCCGAACCACGAACCACGCGGTTGTGCGCGCGGAGCAAGCTACAGCTGGTATCTGTATTCTGCCAATCGGGTTAAAAACCCGCTTATACGCGGTAAGCTGATGAAAGCCTGGCGCAAAATGCGTGAAAACCTAAGCCCGACGGCTGCATGGAAAGCGCTGCAAGAAGATCCTATTTTACGGGCGTCTTATGTCAAAACACGCGGCAAAGGTGGCTTTGTGCGCACGACTTGGGATGAGTCTGCCGAGATTATCGCGGCTGCAAACGCTTATACGGCAAAAACTTACGGCCCTGACCGCGTATTCGGTTTCTCTCCGATCCCTGCGATGTCGATGGTCTCTTATGCAGCAGGTTCACGCTATCTAAGCTTGCTTGGTGGTGTATGTATGTCGTTCTACGACTGGTATTGCGATCTGCCACCTGCCAGCCCAATGACCTGGGGTGAACAAACAGACGTGCCTGAGAGTGCTGACTGGTACAACGCAGGCTACTTATTGCTTTGGGGCAGTAACGTACCACAAACCCGTACACCTGATGCGCATTTCTATACAGAAGCGCGTTACCGCGGTACCAAATCGGCTGTGATTTGCCCCGATTATTCAGAAGCGGCAAAATTCGGTGACGTTTGGTTGGCACCAAAACAAGGTACTGACAGCGCGCTTTCAATGGCAATGGGCCATGTGATTTTGCGTGAATTCCACCTTGATCGCCAAACTGAATATTTCGAAGATTACACACGTAAATATAGTGACTTCCCAATGCTGGTACGTCTGGAAGAAAAAGACGGCAAACTTGTTCCGGGCCGTTTTCTGCGTGCAGACGATCTGCGCGGCAAGCTGGGTGTGAAGAATAATCCGGAATGGAAAACCGTTGCATGGGACAGCAAATCCAATTCGCTTTGCTCACCAAATGGCTCGGTTGGGTATCGCTGGGGCGAAGACGGCGAATGGAACCTGGAAGAACGCGCCAAAGGGTCTGATGTTGAATTGCAGCTGTCCAATATTCTGGATGAAGACCATGATGATGTTCTCGGTGTTGATTTCCCGAATTTCGGCGGTCAGGCAACAGAGCACTTTGTGAAATGCGATCATCCTGATGTGTTGACAAAGAACGTACCGGTAAAACGTATTAAATCAGGTAAAAACGAAATTCTGGTTGCGACTGTGTTTGATTTGTTTTGTGCAAACTACGGTCTTGATCGTGGATTGGGTGGCAACTGGGTTGCAACTGATTATGCAACGGACGTGCCAAACACCCCTGCATGGGCTGAAAAAATCACCGGTGTTCCTGCGGATAAAATCGTGGCCGTTGCCCGCGAATTTGCAAGTAACGCGGAAAAAACCAATGGTAAATCCATGGTCATCCTCGGTGCCGGTCTGAACCACTGGTATCACATGGATATGAACTATCGCGGCATTATCAATATGCTGGTGATGTGTGGTTGTGTCGGTCAATCCGGCGGCGGTTGGAGCCACTATGTGGGTCAAGAAAAACTGCGCCCGCAAACAGGCTGGCAACCGCTGGCATTCGGGTTGGACTGGTCACGTCCACCGCGTCATATGAATTCAACATCCGCATGGTATGCGCATACGGATCAGTGGCGTTATGAACAGTTGGGTACAAGCGAAATTCTGTCACCAACAGCACCTGATGGTGACTGGGATGCAAGCCTGATCGACTATAATATTCGTGCCGAACGCATGGGCTGGTTGCCTTCTGCACCGCAGTTGAAAACCAATCCGCTAGAGGTAGCCAAGGCTGCAAAGAAAGCGAAAAAAGACATTCCTGCCTATGTTGCCGCGCAGTTGAAAGCAGGCAAGCTGGAAATGTCTTGTGAAGATCCGGATGCGGAAGAAAACTGGCCACGCAACCTGTTCGTGTGGCGTTCAAATCTGCTGGGCTCTTCCGGTAAGGGTCACGAATACTTTCTGAAGCACCTTTTGGGCACCGATCACGGTGTTCTGGGTAAGGACTTGGGCGAAGAAGGCGGTCAAATGCCGAAAGAGGCCAAGTGGCATGAAGATGCACCCAAAGGCAAACTTGATCTTTTGGTGACCATCGACTTCCGGATGTCCACAACGTGTGTCTACTCTGATATCGTTTTACCGACTGCAAGTTGGTATGAAAAAGACGATATGAACACGTCTGACATGCACCCGTTCATTCACCCGCTTCAAGCGGCTGTTGATCCCGCGTATGAAAGCAAGTCTGATTGGGAAATCTTTAAGTTCATTGCCAAGAAATTCAGTGAAGTTTCCCCTGAAATTCTGGGTGTTGAAACTGATATTGTGCAACTTCCTATCTTGCATGACACACCTGCTGAAATTGCGCAGGATCAGGTTCTGGACTGGAAAAAAGGCGAATGTGATCTGATCCCCGGCAAAACCGCACCGAATTATATTGCGGTCGAACGGGATTATCCGAACCTTTATAAAAAGTTTACCTCTGTCGGGCCGCTTCTGGATAAGCTGGGCAATGGTGGTAAAGGCATAAATGTCGACGCTAAAGTAGAGGTGCAACACTTGCGCGATCTGAATGGCGTGGTGTTGGAAGAAGGCATTTCCCAAGGAATGGCGAAACTTGATACGGCTATTGACGCCTGCGAGATGATCCTGATGTTGGCGCCTGAAACCAACGGTGAGGTTGCCGTAAGGGCTTGGAAAGAATTGGGCAAGGCCACGGGTCGCGAACATGCGCATCTGGCATTGCCGAAAGAGGATGAAAAAATCCGCTTCCGCGATATTGCCGCACAGCCGCGCAAAATCATCAGCTCGCCCACGTGGTCGGGTATTGAAAGTGAGCATGTGTGTTACAACGCAGGCTACACCAACGTACACGAGCTGATCCCTTGGCGCACATTGACGGGCCGTCAGCAACTTTACCAAGATCATCTGTGGATGCGTGCCTTTGGTGAAGGGTTCTGTACTTACCGACCTCCGGTTGATCTGAAAACCATCAATTCCGATATTAATACGGATGAAGGTGAGCCGCATGTGGTGCTGAACTTTATCACACCGCACCAGAAATGGGGCATTCACTCGACCTATTCCGACAACCTGTTGATGCTGACGCTCAACAGGGGCGGGCCAGTGGTCTGGATCAGTGAAAATGATGCAGCGGTTGCCGGTCTGGTCGATAATGACTGGGTTGAGGTTTACAATGCCAATGGCGCATTAACCGCACGTTGTGTTGTATCGCAACGGATGAAAGACGGTTCGATCTTTATGTATCACGCACAGGAAAAAATCGTGAATACACCGGGGTCTGAGAAAACCGGTAACCGTGGGGGTATCCATAACTCGGTGACCCGTACGACCGTAAAACCAACCCATATGATTGGCGGCTACGCACAACAAAGTTACGGGTTCAACTACTACGGTACTGTTGGCTCGAACCGCGATGAGTTCGTTATTGTTAGGAAAATGCGCAAGGTTGACTGGCTTGACCGACCCGCGACAAACGTGGAGGCAGCAGAATGAGAGTTCGCGCACAAATAGGCATGGTATTGAACCTGGATAAATGCATCGGGTGTCACACATGTTCGGTTACTTGTAAAAACGTATGGACCAGCCGCGACGGTGTTGAATACGCTTGGTTTAACAATGTGGAAACCAAGCCCGGCACCGGCTATCCGACCGATTGGGAAAACCAGTCGCGTTGGAACGGTGGTTGGGAGCGTACCAAACGTGGTAAACTACAACCCAAGCAGGGTTCAAAATGGCGGATATTGGCGAATATTTTCGGCAATCCCGACCTGCCTGAAATCGACGATTACTATGAACCGTTCGATTTCGATTATGACCATCTGAAATCAGCGCCTGAAATGGAGGCGTTCCCGACGGCGCGTCCCCGTTCCAAGATCACCGGTGAACGGATGGAAAAAATCGTCAAAGGTCCGAACTGGGAAGAAATCCTTGGTGGCGAGTTTTCCAAACGGTCAAAAGACTACAACTTTGAAGGCATCCAAAAAGAAATATACGGCGAATATGAAAATACATTCATGATGTATTTGCCGCGCCTTTGTGAACACTGCCTGAACCCGACTTGTGTGGCCTCTTGCCCATCGGGTGCGATCTACAAACGCGAAGAAGACGGCATTGTTCTGATCGACCAGGAAAAATGTCGTGGTTGGCGGATGTGTGTGTCCGGTTGTCCGTACAAAAAGATTTACTACAACTGGGAAAGCGGCAAATCGGAAAAATGTACATTCTGTTACCCGCGTATTGAGTCTGGCAATCCAACAGTTTGCTCAGAAACATGCGTTGGCCGTATCCGTTATCTGGGCGTAATGCTTTATGATGCGGACAAGATCGAAGAGGCGGCAAATGCGCCTGAAACCACTGATCTATATGACGCGCAACTGGATGTGTTCCTTGATCCGAACGATCCTGCGGTTATTGAAGCGGCGCGTGCCGATGGTGTCCCGGAGGATTGGATTAAATCAGCGCAGGAAAGCCCGGTTTGGAAAATGGCGAGGGATTGGAAAATCGCATTCCCATTGCACCCCGAATACCGCACTTTGCCGATGGTCTGGTATATCCCGCCATTGTCACCAATTCAAAATGCAGCTGAAGCGGGTCAAATCGGTACGGCAGGTGATATGCCGGATGTGCGTTCTTTGCGCATCCCGGTTAAATATCTGGCGAACATGCTGACTGCGGGTGATGAAGAGCCCATTGTCACAGCTCTGGAACGGATGTTGGCAATGCGCGCCTATATGCGGTCGAAAACCGTGGACGGCGTAATTGACGAAGGTATCGCGGAACGCGTTGGTCTGGATAAAAATCTGATTGAAGACATGTATAAAATCATGGCGATTGCAGATTACGAAGATCGTTTTGTTATCCCGACCACACACCGCGAACTGGCCGAAGATGCGTTGGATTTACGCGGCGGTTGCGGTTTCACCGACACCAACGGTTGTTCAACAGGCATCAACAAAGGCTCGATGTTTGGCGGACGCAAAAAAGCGGCATTTACTATGCCGGAAGGAGCGTAAGATATGACAGATCGTACTTTAAAAGCGCTCTCGTTGATCCTGAGTTATCCAACGCTGGAGCTGCAAGAAGCAATGCCTGAAATCGGCGGTGTTCTGGCTTCCGATACACGGCTTACGGGCGCGGCCCGTCGGGCACTTCGCCTGATTGTGACCGCGTTGGGTGAGCGTGACATCTATGCTTTGCAAGAAGCATATGTCAGTCTTTTCGATCGCTCTAGATCCATATCGCTTAACCTGTTTGAGCATGTTCATGGTGAAAGCCGTGATCGGGGCGGAGCGATGGTCAGCCTTGTGGAAACTTACCGTGAAGCGGGCTTTGACCCGATCAGCAGCGAGTTGCCTGACCATTTACCTGTATTGCTGGAGTATCTTGCCATGCAGCCTGCTGAAGAAGCCAAGGATGTATTGGCTGATGCAGCCCATATCTTTGAGGTTATCAGCACGCGTCTGGAACGGCGCGAAAGCAACTACGCTGCGATCTTTGCAGCATTGCTGCAATTGTCAGAGCAAGAAACAGACAAATCGGTTGTGGCAGCTTTGCTTGATCAGCCAGAGGACGATCCAGATGATCTAGAGGCATTGGACAAAGTTTGGGAAGAAAGCGAGGTCCTGTTTGGCCCCGATCCCAACGCCGGATGCCCGCAGGTTCGCGACATGCTTGCGACTATGGACACGCCCGTAAATCCCGCACCGGTCAAGCCGGCTGCAGCCCAATAGTGGAGGCTTAAATGCATAATTTTCTTTTCGGAATATATCCCTACATAGCAATCTCGGTGATGATCTTTGGCTCTATCGCACGTTATGAACGGGATCCGTTCACATGGAAATCAAGTTCAAGCCAGCTGTTGCGGCGCAAGCAATTGATTATGGGCTCGATCCTGTTTCATGTGGGGATACTCACAATTTTCGCCGGACATTTCGTAGGGTTGCTAACCCCGATCTGGATTTTTGATGCCTTGGGTATCAGTCACAGTGCCAAGCAAATTCTTGCGATTATAGCAGGTGGCGTTGCAGGCATCATGATGCTTGTGGGTGGTGTGATGTTGTTCCACCGTCGCTGGACTGATCCGCGTATTCGCAAAACCTCCAGTTTTGCCGACATCGGTATTTTGGCATTATTGCTGGCACAGGTTATGTTGGGCTTGGGTACAATCTTTGCTTCTTTGCAGCATCTGGATGGCCATGAAATGACTAAATTCATGTCTTGGGCACAAGGGATACTGACATTTGAAGAAGGGGCGGCGGACTATATAACCGATGTGGCCTTGATCTTTAAAATCCACCTGACTTTGGGGCTGACGATCTTCTTGTTGTTCCCATTCACCCGTTTGGTGCATATGCTGTCCGTACCTTTACGTTACATAACGCGTCCAGGGTATCAGATTGTGCGCTCTCGCCGTCAATCAACAACTAGGAAATAATCATGACACGTACGCTTTTCCCGGAAATCACAGTTAATGGCAAAGTTATTGATGCCGCAAATATCGCGACTGAATCGCAGAACCATTATGCACCCAAAGGCAAGCCGGGTCTGGCTTGGCGTAAGGCTGCGCAAGCTTTGGTTATCCGTGAACTTCTTTTGCAAGAGGCACGGGACCGCAAGCTTGAAGCAGAACCTGCGGATCTGGGTGATAAGCGTTTTGAAACAGCAGAGGAGGCCCTTATCAGGGGCCTTCTGGATACCGAAGTCACAATTGATCCGCCAAGCGAAGAGGCGGTAAAGGCTATATGGAATAAAGACCCGTCAAGGTTCCGCTCGCCACCCCTATGGGAAGCGTCACATATTTTATGCGCAGCTGATCCAGCGGATGAAGCTGCCTGCAAAGCCGCGTTGGCGCGGGCTACGGTATTGAACAAAATTGCATTGGAAAATCCAAAAGGGTTTTCAAAACTCGCAGCAGGCGAAAGCGATTGTTCTTCCAAGGATAATTATGGTGCCCTGGGCCAACTTAGCCCCGGCGATACAGTGCCGGAGTTTGAGGCAGCACTTGAGCAGCTTGCACAAGGTGAAATAACCGTCACGCCGGTAAAAACACGCTTTGGATATCACATCATACGCCTGGATGCCCACGATCAGGGCAGGGTACTGCCATTTAATATTGTGCAACCACGTATTGCGGAAGCACTTGAAAAATCCGCTTGGGCGAAATCCGCACAGGATTTTACCAACCGGTTGGTTGCGACCGCTGATGTACAAGGGATTGAGCTACAGGCGCTTTAAATTTCTTATGGAGATCGGATAATGGCAGTTTTGCAAAGATTAGAGACATCGGGATGCGGCTGTGATGCCGCTGATATGACATCCGGTCTGGTGCCAATTGATAAAGCGCTGTCTATCGGGCTTGAACTGACAGAGCCGGTCAAAGAAACCGAGATACTGCCGCTTGTAAAATCACTTGGGCGGGTATTGGCAAAAACCGTTTTAACCCAATCGATGACCCCGCCGTTTGATAATTCCGGCATGGACGGGTACGCGATCAAAGCCACTGATTTAACAGGGCAGGGGCCGTGGATTTTACCCGTGGTTGATCGCATCGCTGCCGGCGATAATCGTGTCGTTGATTTGGCGTCCGGTTTTGCCGCACGCATTTTTACCGGCGCACCATTACCCATAGGGGCCGGTGCCGTCATCATGCAGGAACGCATAACCCATGCCGAAGGCAAGATTGCGTTCAGCCATCACCCGAATGTAGGTGAAAATATTCGCCGTGCCGGTGAGGACTTGCCCCTTGGCGCTGAAGTTTTACCAAAAGGATATAATATTGGCGTGCGCGAAGTCGCAGCAACGGCAAGTGCGGGGGTTGGGAACGTATCCGTCTACCGCAAAATTCGCGTGGCGCTACTGATGACAGGTGACGAGGTTGTTCCGGCGGGGCAGGCTTTGGAATACGGGCAGATTTGGGACGTGAATACACCGATGATGGTCGCAGCTCTTAGCACGGCGTGTGTTGATATAGTCGCCATTGAGCGCGTTGAAGACAATCTGGAAGAAATGACAAAAGCTTTACAGCGTCTTTCATCACAGGCTGATATGATCATAACCACTGGCGGCGTTTCTGTCGGTGAAGAAGACCACGCACATGGCGCATTACACGGCGCGGGCGGTAAAATTGCGGTGGCAGGCGTTGCCATAAAACCGGGAAAACCGATTACCATTGGGCAGATAGGTAAAACGATCTATATAGGTTTGCCCGGCAATCCAGTGTCAGCCTATGTTACATGGTCGATTTTCGGGGGGCCTATCCTGGCGAAACTCGCGGGTGTGGATAATCCAATGGAAATGCGGCGTTACGTCGTTGCATCTCAGACGCTTGCCCATAAAACAGGGCGTTGTGAATACCGGCCCGCCACAATCATCGGGCATCAGGATAATGGTATTGAAGTTGTCGAAGTGCTGCCTGCGATGCATTCTGCAAGACTTGGCCCATTGACAAATGCCGATGGTTTGATCTTGATCCCGGGTGATACTGAGGCAATAACCAAAGGCGGCTTGCTGGAGTTTTTGCCATTTAACAAGACTTGAATATTTAAGACGAAAGAGAACCACATGAAGATCGCGTACACAATGTCACCCAACCCGGGCGATACAGATGAAATTTTGGCGCGTCTTGCCGCAAAACTTGCGAAAAGCGGCCTGCGTACTTGCGGTATTGCACAGATAAATACCGCAAACACAGATTGCCAGTTTCCGTGTGATATGGACGTTCAAGTACTGCCCGACGGCCCGACCATCCGCATTTCCCAATCCCTTGGGCGTGAAGCGAAAGGATGCCGTTTGGATCCCGCCGCGTTAGAGGACGCTGTGGCTGCTGTGAACACCCGCTTGCAAAATGGTGCCGATGTTCTAATTTTGAATAAATTCGGCAAGCATGAGGCCGATGGCAGGGGTTTTCGCGATGTGATCGCAGAAGCTTTGTCACAGGACATTCCGGTTATCACTGGCGTAAACAAGCAAAATCTAGATGCCTTTAATGAATTCACCGGTGGTATTGCCGTGCAAGTACCCGCAACGATAGATGAACTGTCAAACTGGCTGGACAGCACCAAAATACCGTCCCCGGTGCTCTGATCTATTGGTGCATAATTTAGGGTTTTCGCCCGCTATGAACTTTGCGCCATGCCCACAACAGGCCGACGATCAGAAATGGCGTTCCCCAAAAAACACCTGCGCTATAAAAATATTCCGAAATATTTTCCAAAGCAAACATCATGTTGTTTTTAAGCGTGGAAAACGCGGGATATAAGCGCCAACGTTTTGTTGGTATACGCGGTACTCTTGCCCAAACACTTTTATCATGCGCTTTTCCTCATAATACCCGCCGATCACCATATAAACACTGTACATGACAGTATAGACAATGTTGTTCAAAGACGGCCCGCTGGTCAGCAAGAATAACAAACCGCCCACCAACATCGGATGGCGCACCCAGCGATAAACGCCGTTAATCACAAGCCGGTGCGTGCCGAATAATTCCATACTATCCGATTGCGATTGCTTACCGTTAATCAATATCTTCACGCCCTCTGTGGCTTGCTTGAAGCCAAGAAACTCCAGATAATTACTTTGTATAAAAGCTGTGTAGAGCAGGGCAATCGACCCCAGATGCGCAAAAATAATCGTATTCCATAACCAATCAGGGTAGGCGATTAACCAAATATCAGATTGTGGGTTCCGCACCCAATGCAATGAAGCAATGCCATAATAAAGTGCCCAGTAGCTAAGTCCGCAATAAATCAGACGCCAGAAATAATCGACGAAAAACTGTCCGGTAATTTGCGCCAACGCCTTTTTAAACGGCTCGTGTGCGCATACCGAATGCAGAACGGCAAAACCGGTAAATGCTACCGCCGCACGCCAGTAGTCATCGAATAGGTGCGCCAACGCCAATTAACTGCCGTGGTTTGCTTCGTAAACGGCTATGGCTTGTTTCAGGTCATCATATTCTTCACAACGCGATCTGCATATTTTTTTCAAAGTTGCCAATTGGGTTTTAGCTTTTGCCACCTTATCAGTTTGCAAATAAAGCTCGCCCAGATATTCATTGGCCCCGCGGTGTTTAGGATCGATTGCCAGTGCCTTTTTGTAAGCGGCCAGTGATGCATCATATTTCTTCAGTTTTCGGTTGCTAAAGCCCAGATAATTCCAAGCATCCGCATTATTTGCATCTCGCTTAACTTCTTTATTCAACAACTTTACTGCTTTTTTATACTTGCCAGCCTTGACCGCTTTTTCCGCAGCAGCATAACTCGATTGGCTTGTTGAAGGACTTGAAGAACTGCTACTCGATCCAGCCGCCATAGCGGTTGTCGATATGCCCATCATCATCGTCAGAATTAACAGATATTTAAGAAACATGGATACTACCTCCCGTAATATCTTCATTGGCGACAGTTTTAAATAAGAGCACCGCTTCTTTGATTATATCACATTTACCTGTTTTTACTCATCACGAGTTAGTGAAACTATTTCTGCTAAGTGCCGTATAACATATATTATGTTAACTTAACGCCGCCAAACATCGGAAGCGTTAAGTGTTTTCTCGGGTATACTACTTACTTAGTAATAATCTCAGGCCCCATAACTGCATTGGGCAGAACTGTTGATATCCACGGTATGTAAGTAATCATAATCAAGAATACGAACATGATGGCCAGGAATGGCAACGCCGCGCGGACAACACCCATCATAGACATGCCGGCAACACCAGCGGTGACAAACAGATTTAATCCAACCGGTGGCGTGATCATACCGATCTCCATGTTCACCACCATGATGATGCCCAGATGGATCGGATCAATCCCCAACTCCATTGCAATCGGAAACACCAGCGGTGCAACGATAACCAACAAGCCGGATGGCTCCATAAACTGTCCGCCAATCAACAAAATCACGTTCACTATCACCAAAAACATAACCGGCCCAAAACCGTAACCCAGCAAAGTATTGGTGATCTGCTGCGGAACTTGTTCATCTGTTATCACATGTTTCAGGATCAGCGCATTTGCGATCACGAACATCAAGGTGACAACCAGTTTACCTGCGTCTAACAGCGTGTGGATCGTATCTTTATGCCAAATCGCTGTGATCAAAGACTGCGGTTTTTGCATTATACTGCTTTGTGGGCGATCATCCGTTGCGGCCAATGGGCCCATATCGCGGTAAATGTATGTCGCAACAATAAACGCATAAATTGAGGCAACTGCCGCCGCTTCGGTTGGCGTGAAAATCGCACTTGTCAGTCCGGGTATTCCGTAAATGCCGACCATAATAATAGCAATCAGCATCAAACCCCAGAAAGCGTCCTTGAATGAGCTTGCAACCTCGGTCCAGCCTTTCCAGTCACCAGACGGCATATTTTTGACCCGCGCCATTACATAGATACCGATCATCAACATTGTGCCTGCCAACATTCCCGGGATCACACCAGCCAGAAACATCCGCCCTACGGACACTTCAACAGCAGCTGCATAAACCACCATCACAATGGATGGCGGGATCAGAATGCCCAATGTGCCTGCGTTACAGATCACGCCTGCGGCAAACTCTTTTGTGTATCCGACTTCACGCATTGCTGCGATCACAATGCCACCAATGGCTACAACTGTTGCCGGTGAAGATCCTGAAAGTGCAGCGAAAATCATACAGGCCATCACACTGGCAATCGCAAGACCACCGCGTAAATGCCCGACTATAGCTATGGAAAACCGGATGATCCGCTTTGCCACACCGCCTGTCGACATAAACGACGAGGCCAAAATGAAAAACGGAATGGCCAGCAACGTTGAATGGCCCTCAAAGGCTTCAAACAGTGTTTGCGCCACTGACGCCATAGAGCTGTCAGAGAACCAAAGCAGGAATAAAATTGAAGACAGGCCAAGCGATACGGCGATCGGAACGCCGATCAGCATAAGTCCAATGACCATGACGAAAAGAAGAAGAATATCCATTTTTAGTGCCCCTCTTCGCTTTGAGCGATCCGCTTGGCGGCCTCTTCAACATCGTCCTCGGCTTCATGGCTGACGATAATCGTATCAATTTTTCCCGCCCACATCGCCAAAGCAACCTGACAAAACCGGAATAACAGCAATGCCATGGACAGTGGTAAGACCATATAGGGGATAACTTTGGGCAGCTTTTCATAAGCTTCGCCATCATTAAACACAGCAGACAGCCATCCTAAGAAGAATGGGACAGGAATATCCTGGGTTTCATACCAACCTTGTCCGCGAAAATTTTCAACAAAACCGGTTGGGAACCACCTGCCTTCGGTGGGTGGCAGGTTGGCGTATGGTGCCCAGTAATCCCATGAGCCTTTCAACAAAAGCATCGCATAAATAATACAGGCTAATACTGACAACAAACCCAGTATGCGCCGAGGATTTGGCCGCACCATATTGATGATCGCATCCACGCCCAAATGCGCGTTTTTCTTGACCGCGTAAGACGCGCCAAGCAAGACCAGCCAGGCGAACATGAAAACGGTCAGTTCCAATGCGAAGAATAAATTTGAATTGAACAGATAGCGGGCGACTACATTGGCAAATGTCAAAACTGTCATCAAGCCAAGCAATACGGCGATAAGTGTTTCTTCAATGCGGTCCATAAATGATTTCATACGGTCCATGTCATCCCTCCCCTGATGTTTTGTATAAATTTGACGTGGCTTCGTTTAAAGCCACGCCATTTAGTATATTATTACTTAGTTGGTTGCAGCATTGATTGCCTGTGCCGCTGCGATGTTGTCAGCGCCTACGTCGCCTTCAAATTTCGCCCAAACAGGTTTCATTGTATCAACCCAAACCTGGCGTTGCTCTGCTGACAATGTCACAACTTTACCACCTGCGGCAACAATTGCATCTTTTGCGGAATTGTTCAGAGCTGTGGACTCTTGGTTGCGCGCAGCTGTTACTTCAGCCACGATTGCCAAAAACTGGTCACGAACGCCAGCGTCCAGACCGTTCAACCAGTCAACATTGGTCACCAACAAGTAGTCAATGATGCCGTGATCTGTGTTTGTCACACCGTCTTGCACTTCGTAAAACTTCTTACCGTAGATGTTCGACCATGTGTTTTCCTGACCGTCAACAACACCTTGTTGCAATGCGCCGTAAACTTCGGAAAATGCCATTTTTTGCGGGCTGCCACCGATGGCTTCCATTTGGGCAACCAAAACATCAGATGATTGCACGCGGAACTTCAGACCGTTTGCGTCCGTTGGTTTAACCAGAGGCTTATTCGCTGACATTTGCTTCATGCCATTGTGCCAGTAAGCCAAGCCCTGCAAGCCACGTTTTTGCATGCTGTCCAGCATAGCTTGGCCGGAATCTGATGCTTGGAATGCTTCAACAGCGTTGATGTTTTTAAACATGAACGGCAAATCGAAGATGCGGAATTGCTTGGTGAACTTTTCGAATTTTGACAATGATGGTGCAGCCAGTTGCACATCGCCTTGCAACATTGCTTCCAGAACTTTGTTATCATTGTACAACGTAGAGTTCGGGAAAACTTCCATACAAGCTTTGCCGTTCATTTCTTCATTCACGCGTTTTTCCAGCAAAGACGCCGCAATCCCTTTTGGGTGCTTGTCTGTATTGGTCACGTGGCTGAACTTGATGACGATTTCGCCATCATCACAAGCAGAGGCTGATGCCACGCTTGGTACGGCGATAACAGCTGCCATACATGCTAATTTTAGAAACGATTTCATTGTTTTCTCCCATTAATATATCCGGGCAATTGCCCACATTATGAAATAAACAGCCTCACTTGTGTTTTAGCAAAATAATAACCACAAATTATTAAAACCGTTATCAATCAGTGTATTATGATTTCGACATATGCACAATATTGGCTGTGTGCGAATATTCACACAGTAATTCTTGCTTATTCCACACAGCGCAGGCTAGGTTTTCATAGGTATAAATAACTTGCGATTCGCATCATAAATATGAATTTTTCACATCTGAAATACGCGATAATATATGTCTGCGCCGCTTTTGTTATTTGCGGCACAGTTTTTGCTTTTTCATATCAAAACAACCTTAACCAACTTAGTCAAACAGGTGCTGTGCGTATCGAACAGGCACGCGACAGGCTTTTAGGACAGTTAGCCAGTTTCAGGCGGCTGCCTAATTATCTGGCTAAACATCCCATGATCAAGGCGGCTATAAACGGCACCGCCCCGCTTGATCAAACCAATGAATTTCTGCTTAATACAGTGTTGATTTCAGGGGCCAACAATATTTTTGTGCTTAATAGCACCGGTGCAGCAATTGCCGCTTCTAATTCCAACGATATCCACAGCTATATCGGAAATAACTATGCAACCCAGCCACATGTCCGTGCTGCGCGGAACGGACGGTTGGGGTTTTATCACGCGCTTGGACCGAGTGATGATATTCGGGATTTTTACTTTGCACGCGCGGTTTCTTTAACGGGCGCACCCGACGCAGGCGTTGTGGTTGTACAAGTTAATGTCGCAGCACTTGAGTTTGAATGGCGTGTTGATGAAGAGGTTTTGGCATTCTTCGACACTGATAACGTAGTTTTTGTTACCAACCGACAATCCCTTAGCCTGTTGCGTGATATGGATGATCTACCCCCCGATCAGGATATGCGCCGCTATTCACAACATGATCTAAGCCCTTTCTTCAAGCATACCAAAACCCTTCTCTTTGGCCATGAGGTCTGGAATTTCGAAAATATCACCGAATTGCCATCGCATGCGTTGATCGTTTCAAAGTTTATCCCGCAAATAGAAATGACTGCCCGGGTTTTTCTGGATACAAAAAACGCGATTGCCGCCGCGCGGTTGCAAGCCTTATTGGTAGCCTCTGTTTTGGCCTTGATCGGCCTTGGCATGTGGGCCCTGTTTCAACGCCGGCAACGTCTTGCCGATCTTCTTGCGATCGAAGAAAAAGCCAATGCAAAACTGGAAGCCCGGGTTGAAAAGCGCACGAACCAGTTGCATGCGGCCCAACACCAATTGATCCAAGCAGGCAAACTGACTGCAATGGGCCAGATGTCGGCGGGGATCAGCCATGAATTGAACCAGCCTCTGGCCGCGATCCAGAATTTTGCCGAAAGCGGTGGTAAGCTGTTAGATCGCGGACGCGATAGTGATGCCCGTGAAAACTTCAATCTTATTACCCAACAAATTGACCGTATGAGCAGGATAATCCGCAGCCTGCGGGCGTTTGCGCGGAAAGAAAAAGAAACCATCGAACCTGTTGATCTGCAAAGCGTGATTACGGAATCCATAAATCTGGCCTCGGTCAGATGCGAGCGTGAAAATGTGATTATCAATCGGCATCATGCAGCATCACCTGCATTTGTCATGGGTGGGCAAGTGCGCTTGCAACAGGTGGTCATCAATCTGATCACCAATGCCATTGACGCAATGTCAGGACAAAATGAAAAGATAATCAACATTGATCTAATACAAACCGTCGATGATGTGCGTCTGATTATCCGTGACAACGGCCCGGGCTTTAAAGACACCGCCCGCGTGTTCGAGCCGTTTTATTCCACCAAAGATATCGGTGCCAGCAAGGGACTTGGTCTGGGTATGTCGATTTCCTACGGTATTATCGGCAGTTTTGGCGGTAATATCGAATGCCGGAACCATCCCGAAGGCGGTGCAGAATTCACCGTCATCCTGAAACCCGCTACAGAAAAGTTAGCCGCATGAAAAAACAAGTGCTGTTGATAGAAGATGATGATGCTTTGCGTAAATCACTTGCTCAAATATTGGACCTAGAGGGCATTACGGTTATTCAGGCGAATGGCTTTACGCAGGCGCGGCACACCATTCGGGCCAATTTCGCCGGTGTGATCCTGTCGGATATTCGCATGCCCCAAAAAGACGGTTTTGATGTGCTTTCTTATGTCCAATCCGTTGACACAGAATTACCCGTTGTCATGCTGACAGGTGAGGCTGACGTGCCCATGGCGCTTCGTGCAATGAAAGAAGGTGCGTATGACTTTCTGGAAAAACCCTGCGCCTCTACCACCCTTCTGGATGTGTTGACCCGTGCATTACATCACCGCGCATTGGTGACCCACACACGCCAGATCGAACAACAAATCAATCGCAATGATACGGCTGCGATGAATTTCCCGGGGCCATCGCAAGTTACCAGAGATTTGCGCTCGAACTTACGCCATATTGCCCCCCAACCCTTGCATGTCCATTTGTTTGGCGAAGCGGGATCAGGCAAAAAGCTGGCTGCTCATACAATCCATTCCCTGTCTCCAGATCGGGACGTATTTATAACGTTCAATCTGGAAAACCCGTTTGAGGCCCTTGAAATCCCATCCGGCCCTGCGAATGTATCGCTTAAAAATCTGGATGTCATATCACCCGATACCCAAGATAAAATTCTGGAACTGTTGAACAACCACGATCTGCGTTTGATCACTTCCAGCGTCCAGTCGGTTGAACAGCTTAAAGCTGCAGGCTTTAGTAAAACCTTGCTTTCAGCTCTTGATCCTGTTGAAATAAACGTCCCTTCTTTGGCGCAACGCAAAAAGGATCTACCCGTTCTGTTCGAAAGCCTAGTGCGGCAAACCTGCCGTTCATTGAACACGCATATGCCGCAAATACCGCAAAGCATTTATGCCGAGGTCATCGCCAAGAATTGGGAAGGCAACCAACCTGCCCTGCGCAATTTTGCCACCACAGTTGCCGTTGGCCTGAACGTGCATAAACCGCAAATGGAAGAAATGCCTTTGGCTGATCAGATGGATACGTTCGAGCGTTTGGTTCTGTCCGAAACTTTGAAAAATAACAATGGCAAAGCAGGTGCTGCCGCTGTTGCGCTCGGCTTGCCGCGCAAAACATTTTACGACCGATTAGCCCGCTACGATCTGCGCCCCAAAGATTTTAAAACACATTAGCGCTTGCGTTAGTTATATTCATCACATATGTGGTGTTATATTATAACATAACGGATCAGCCATGCCCCTGGGTTTTGAAAAACACGATCATTCAACCTGTATCAAAGACGCGCTTGAAACAGCCGAGTCTTACTGTGCAAGTGAGAACCTGCAACTCACCAAAACCCGCCGGCGTGTGCTGGAATTGCTTTTACATGAACATAAAGCACTTGGCGCATACGATATACTTGCAACCCTTAGCAAAGAGGGTTTGGGCACACAGCCCCCTGTCGTTTACCGCGCTTTGGATTTTCTGGTTGCAAACGGGTTTGTGCATAAAATCGAAAAGCTGAACGCCTATTCCGCCTGCACGCATCCCGGGCAATCCCACACACCTGTCTTTATGATCTGTCACAAATGCAACGCAGTCGTAGAGGCTCAAACCAAACCCTTGCGCGGATTTCTTGGTGTTGCCGCCAAAGCCGCAGGTTTTTTAATCGAACGCACGGTAATCGAGGCCGTGGGCCTTTGCCCCACCTGTCAGGAAAACACCCCCGCATGAGCATTATAAACGTTGAAAACCTTACCGTAAAACACGGGGTGAACACTGCACTTTCCAATGTCAGCATGTCGATTGACAAAGCCGAGATTGTTACTGTTGTCGGGCCGAACGGTTCGGGCAAATCCACCCTTATCCGCGCCCTGATTGGTGCCATTCCCACATTAAAGGGTCGCATTGTAAAAGACCCCGGACTGTCCATTGGCTATGTTCCGCAAAAACTGCATATCGACCCAACCCTGCCCCTGACTGTCGCCCGCTTCATGCGCCTGCCCTATCAGGACAAAAACGCACCGATAACACAAACGCTGGAAATGGTCGGCCTTACAAACATTGAAACCCGCCAAATGACCAGCCTGTCAGGTGGCCAGTTTCAGCGCGTCATGGTGGCGCGCGCGATAATGCACAAACCCTCGCTGCTGATCCTTGACGAGCCTACACAAGGTCTGGATCAACGCGGGTCTGCCGCATTTTACCAATTGATCGAACATCTGCGTACATCACTTGGCTGCGCTATTTTAATGGTCAGCCACGAATTACATGTGGTGATGAGCGCATCGGACCGGGTGATTTGCCTGAATGGTCACGTCTGTTGTAACGGTACCCCCGATGTTGTGGCCTCTGCGCCCGAATACCGGGCCCTGTTTGGTACCGGCACACACGGGGCATTGGCGCTTTACCGTCACGACCACAATCACACCCATGATCACGATAATTGCGATCACAGCCATCAGGACAAGACCCAAGATGTTTGACACTGTATTCATTC
>JAJFHY010000065.1 GCA_021775375.1 Amylibacter sp.
CATGACAAGATCAAACCTTTGATCGCGTCAGGCGCTGTTGCCAGTTCCTCACCCATCATATTGGCCATAACAGTCGCAGTAGAGGCCACCGGTTCAATTGTGACATTAATCGGTTGATTGGTTTTCAAACCACCAACCAGCATGTGATGGTCAATGATTTCAATAATGGTGGCGTCGTTGATATGTTCTGGCAATTCAGCAGGGTTGTTGGTGTCTACAATAACGACCATATCATCCGCATTGACATCTTCCAAAAGCGCCGGCGTGTCATAGCCCCAGCGCTTTAAAACAAATGCCGCTTCTGTATTGGGTGTCCCCAGAACATAAGGTGTGGTTTCCAGTTCTTTGGTTTCCAAAAACCAGCTCCAGATAATTGCGGAACCGGTTGCGTCTGTATCAGGGGCTTTGTGCCCGAAAACTTTGATCATGTCTCTACCATTTGATAAGAATTTCGCGGCCCTTATAGGCCCGCATATAGATGGTGTCACCCCTATATCGGCAGCTAAGATTGTCGCTAATTTATCCTAAATGGGCAATTGCATTGGAATAGTAGCTCAGCAATTCCGCTTCATCAGGTTGCACGCTGTATTTCCCATCATTCAGCAGGATTATTTTGCGCAGCAGCAGCATGCGCAAACCGACCTCAACCGCATATTCAAAATTCTTATGCGGAATATGCATATAGGCCCCATTTGCCAGTAATCGCTGCAATACTATATTACATTTTTTAACGATATCTTCCGAGCTAAGGGATGTTTTCTGATTAGTCAAAAAGACCCGTGCCACTAATGATACAGGTAAAATCGGGATTACAGCCCCGACTTTAGTCATCAATTCCTTGCCCAGCGCCTTGGTCATTGCATCCTGTTTACGATGCCCGTGGGTTTTCAAAAACTCTTTAAAGGAAATCGGCGCGCCAAAACTGACGCTGGCATAACCAAAGCGGTAGAATTTTCCGGTCACACGCAACCGCATTTGCCGCCCGACAAAGAGCAGGAAAGCGCGGAATTTAACCAATCCGCTGGTTCTAACGCCTTTTTCCGACGCCAAAAGAACCCGATCTTCCAAAACCCGGTCATAGTTCAGCCCAACCGGAACAAAACAGATATCCCGACTGGTTTGAGGGTCAAAACCGGCAACCATATAACTGATCAGACCCAGTTTTGGTGGTTTTAACTTGCCGTCCCGTGACAGACCACCCTCCGGGAACACCGCTTGTGCGACACCTGCTTCGGTTGCCATTTGCACATAACGGGCCAAAACACGGCGATATAGCTGGTTGCGAGACTTGCGGCGGATAAAATAGGCCCCCAAGCTGCTGATCAATTGCTTTAGTGGCCAAACCCGCGCCCATTCACCCACCGCATAAGACAGCGCCGAACGCGATGCGGCAAGATAAGTCACAAGGATATAATCCATATTGGAACGGTGGTTCATAACAAAAACCACCGTTGCATCCGGATCAACGTCTTTAAGTGCCGTTTCGTCCACATAACCCAAACGCACACGGTACAAAGACCGCGACAGCCAGCGGGCAATTTTAATCGCGATGCTGAAATACCATGTTGCCGAAAATGACGGTACAATTTCGCGCGCATAACGATGCGCCATTTGTTCAACCACGGGATAGGGTATCTGTTCGGTTTGCGCGTGTTCGACAATCGCTTCAATCACCTGCGGATCATAGGCCAACCGATCAATCATCACCCGCCGTTTGGTCAGCTTAAAGGGTTGAATTTTCAACTGCAGCCGTTCGTTTAGAATTTTGATGGCCTTGTTCATCCGGCGTCTAAAATACCAGCGCACAGTTGGCATAAGGATACGGTCCAATAGCCCTATCAGGGCTAAAGCCCCGGCCAACCAAACTGTCCAGACTGGTATTTCTATTGTTTCGAACATGCCATATACGTATCAGGAAAATGAAAATACCAAAGCAGAAAGAGCAGGTTCTTGATGAAGTATCGCAAACTTGGGGCAAACGGCCCGAAAATCAGTGCAATCGGGTTAGGTTGCATGAGTTTTGCCGGTTTCTTTGGCCCGACAGATGACAAAACCAGTTATGAGTGCCTGGATGCCGCAGTTGATAGGGGTATCGACTTTCTGGATACTGCTGATGTTTACGGCATGGGTAAATCTGAAACTGTGCTGGGTACATTCATCAAGGACCATCCCAACAGGTTCAAAATCGCTACCAAATGCGGCATCGTTGTGAAACCCCAGCGTGGATATGACAACTCTGAGGCTTATATCCGCAATGCGCTTGCAGGGTCATTTAAGCGGCTGGGCGTGGATTATGTTGACCTTTATTACATACATCGCCGTGATCAATCCTGCCCGATTGAAGAGGTTGCACTGACAATGGGCAGGCTGATCGATGAAGGCAAGATCGGCGGTTGGGGCCTATCGGAAGTTTCGCCCACAACAATTCGCCGCGCCCATGCGGTGACACCTGTGATGGCTGTGCAAAGCGAATACTCTTTATGGACACGTATGCCCGAATTGGGTGTTTTACAGACATGCGAAGAGTTGGGCATTACCTTTGTTCCCTTTTCACCCGTTGCACGCGGGATGTTTGCCGAAAACTTTCCGGTTCTGAATGATTTTTCCGAAACTGATTTCCGGCTGAATATTCCACGTTTCCAAGAACCGAACTATTCAGACAACTGCCGCGTCATTGATGGCTTTAAGTTTTATTGTGCCGATATGGGTTGGGCAGTGTCGGCCGCAGCCCTTGCCTGGATATTGGATCAGAATGATACGATGGTTCCGATCCCTGCAACCCGCTATGCAAAACACTTGAATGAATGGATGCAAGCATTTGAAATTACGTTTAATAATGAAACACGCGCAGACATAAACCGCCTCTTACCCATCGGCTTTGCATATGGTGATCGTTATAATGAAGCGTTATGGAACGGGCCGGAAAAATACAGCTAACGTTTGGTAAATACCAAAAGATTTGTCAGCTTGTCAGCCGACACCAATAAACTACCGCAATCGGTCTCTGCCCCTTTCGGCCCGCTTTGGCAGTAATCATATGCACCCATATCAAGGTTCAGTGCCATGAACGGGTTTAGTGCATCCTGAACCTGCCTTGCGGCATCATAGAGCGTTTCGGATTGACCGGTTTCCCATATCCCGAAACTGCCATCCTGAAAGGTCACCAATAACCGCCGTTTGAAAGATGGCGCGTCTTCTATATCCTGTAAATCCAGAGCACCGCCAAATATCAACAGATGTGATTGCAACACTGTCACACCCAGTTCTTTTGCTTTGGTAATAAAGTCGTCACGGCGCGGTTTTTCTTTTAAATTGAAGTCTTCCCCGTCAAGACTGACATTCCTCGCATGCGATAATATCGGTGTACCGTTTTGATCAATAACCAGCACCCCGTCCCAATTCTGGTACCTGCGCGAAACCGTCTTGCCTGCCTGAATAACCAGCCCTTCGATGCCAAAACGGTCTCCGCTGGAATATGTGCCTGTAACGGTTAACATGTGATCACTGCCGGTCTGCGCCCCGTCGGGTAGAACCCGCAAAGCAACGGACAGATCGCCTTGGCAAGAATGGACCAATACAGAGGGTGGTAAGGTGCAATCTTGTGCGAATGCAGACGTATGCAATCCCAAAGTTAGGCTGACCGCGCATATACTCCACTGCAATAATCGCAAAGCCACGTAAACTCTCCTGCTATTTCAACAAACTCTGCCAGATATCATACGTCATGCCAAACCACCAATATGTCACGGGCGGTAAAAAAACTGCTTATGTAACCCCATGGCTGCCCGAGTACCCATTTATCGCAGGTGGCTCCCACCCCTTAAGCGCATCTTGTTCTGGCTTGTAAATGTCCACCTGTAATGGGTAACAGGCCGCAGTGTCACTTGAATGTGTGGAACTGCAATCCCCGCCCGGGCACGCAGACAAGCCGCCTATCAGATCAATCTCGGCAAAAAACTCTATAAAGTCATCCGGTTGTACCGGACTGGCTTTCATAAAATACTGCTTGGTGTCAGGCATGAACCCCGTGCACATGAACACATTCAACACATCATGCACCAAAGGTTCCGCTTGTTTTAATGAAATGCCACGTTCCGCCGCCAAGGCCCGCGTCAGGTTCGAGTGGCAACAATAGTGATAGTCCGTGCCGGTAAGCACATCATTGGTATAAGGATCACATCGTGTACCGATTACATCATGCACCGAACCACCATATTCATCCCATCCGTACCAGTCCAGCGTGTCATAAGTCACCGTTGCCATCGGGCGCATCGCAGGGAAACTGGACCACATCCGATCGCCCGTACTGATGTGCGTGCCGTGCAGGGCGCGGGTTTTACCTGAATAAAATTTCTCGTTCAAGTCATGCGCATTCCACAGGTTCAAGTCACCCACTTGCGGGCCATTGACGCTGACAATTCGAAAAAAATGACCTGCGGGGACATGAAAGCAAGCAGCGTCGCGCGGCTGCACAATCACCGTATCGATTAAAGCCACGGTTTTGCGTGCGGACGCATAAAGCGCC
>JAJFHY010000066.1 GCA_021775375.1 Amylibacter sp.
TCCCGCCCAGCATTGCGTGCTTTTCAGGATCGTAAAGCGGCCCGAGCATAACGCTTTTTTCACCGGACAACGGCATTTTTGCATCAACCGGCACAACCATTTTCAATTGGCGCGGGATTGCCCATGCAGGGTTTTTCTGCACGTTTTCAATGTGGTCCAACGCTTCTGGTGTCAGCGAAATTGTAAAGTACCCAGAGATGCCGCCAACCGCTTTTTGAAATGGCATGAACATGTTCAGTTTTTTGGTAAACGTCTGAACCGTATCTTTGCTCCATGGCATGGCACCCAACATCGATGTGGCGTCGATAATGGCGTGGTGGTTTGCAGGATCGCGGTCAACCCATGCGATCAGGTTCAGCACATCCTGTTCAGAATAAGTGGTAGCACCCGTGGTTTCATGGCCCACACCAACAAACAGTTTGATGCCCATGTTAACCAGTTCATCAGCGCTTGGGATCGTGCCTTCTGCATCTGTGAAATGCAGGCGGTTTTCGTCACCGTTTTGTGCAAACCGTTGTAACTCTACAATTTGTGTGCCCCAGGATTGGCGAAAGAACCCGCCGGCTTTGCCCGCGTCGGTTTCAGGTGCGGGCGTGTCGATGAAAACATGCTGAGTTGGATCATTTGCATCCATCATATGGGCAATCGCCACAGTAAAACCGGAATGCCCGCCACCTAGCCCCACAGCCAGTTTATTGCTTTTTGGAAATTTGAAATACCCGTGTATTTCGGCCATCATATCCAGCAAAATGGCATCCGCAGGATAGCCCCGGTGCATTGAGCGGCCAATCTCGGAAGCAGTGAACGCACCAATATCATTTCCTGCATCATCAAGCTTGCGATAGGTTTTTTCCATCCAAGCTTCAAAATCCATACGCATCAATCGGCTGTCTGCCTCATCGCAGGTCATATCCGTAATTGGCCCCACACCAAAAAAACGGTTCGTTGTGCGTGCAGGGGGGCCGGATTTTGTGACTTCTATAGAAGCTTCACGGGCGGATTTCATTTGGTCGATTGACAGCATTACTTGGGTCCTTGCAGTTATTACAGAGCATTTATCGTTATCAGCGACTCAATTCTGGGAATGGTCATTTAAGGCGGACAATATGTATTGCTAACAGCGCATCACAGTCTATTCACGTCACTGCAATGCGGTTTTGCGCCTTTCATTGCGGAATACGAATGGCTGCTATTACAGAGGCCCTGCAATAGATCGCAATGATGCAATATGTTCTTGGAAATAAGAGTGTCGGCAGGTAAACTTGCACGTTGGTGCCGATCAGCCCTTATATGAAGACAGGCAGTTTATGTTTCATCCAGCACTTTTTTTGCCGCACGAAAACATTCCAATGCCTGCGGTACCCCGCAATAAATGGCGATAACATGGATAATTGCGCGAATTTCGTCTTTTGTGACACCGTTGTTGATCGCCCCGCGGCAATGCAATTCCCATTCATGCATTTTCCCCAAAGCGCCTATCATCGACAGGTTCATCATCGAGCGGGTTTTGGCGTCAATCACTTCATCGCCCCAACCAAAGCCCCAACACCAAGCGGTCATTGCTTCTTGAAAAGGTCGCGTAAAATCGTCGGCAGCAGCTAGATTGCTCGTGACATATTCAGCCCCCAAAGTGGCTTTTCGCTTTTCCAGACCTTTCAGGAACAAGTCTTCGTCAAATGTATCGGCCATATCTTATCCTTTTATACGGTGCTTATATAAGTGTTCGTAATGCTCAAGCATGTCTTGGTAAACATCCTTAACACGGATTGGTGCATCTTCTATTTCCACATAGCGGCGTACCTGTGGTTCCAGCCCGTCAGAGTTGCGCAGATTTGCATGAAACGACCCTCCGTCCCACCAGCTGACCTCATCGCGCGCACCGGGTTCCCATGACAGGGCTTCTTCAATGAACGGGATGCCAACCGCTTCGCACCAGAGGCATACCATAGTGTGCGGGTCTTCCAATAAATCGTCACTGTCGATCACAGGGGGCGGCGAGCCGTTCATTTCGGTGACCAAATCAAATAAGGCACGTTGTTCAGGAAACCCCACCTCTTTTTGGTGAAAATCCGGCCATTTGTTATACATCGATGTGATGGTTTTAGCGGGGTTGCGGATTAAAAATGAGTGGGTGAACTGGCTTAATAAATCCGGGTTCCACATGTGATCAATGTAATGCGGGAAATCTTTCGAAAACACCGGGCCTTGGGCGGCGCGCGCTTGTAAATCACGTAAAACACTACCCAATGTCAGCCCTTTGGTGCGCTTGCTGTCAGCAGTCAGACGGGGCCAAAGCGGGTCTTCGCCCTGATACCATGCCTCACCAAACGGCTCGTGCAAACAATCCATATCACCGCGCTGGCGCATCATCCATTCAAAGGCGGTCGATGTTGACCGCGGGATGGCCCAAAGCGCCAGAATTTTATGCATGCAGGCTCTCCAGCAGCTGTCCTTGCGGTGTGGTTGGTGAAAGGCCAAGTGATTTGAATATGCGCCAGTAAAGTGCTGTATCATGGCCGATAACAGGCTTGCCAAGTGCCTGCTCCAACTGCCGTGTCAGTTGGAGGGGCCGTTGTGGTAAACCGTCCGACGGGCTGCAGAAATTGCACATGCCATTGATCAGATAAACATCAGCGTCGGGCGCCTGTTCGGCAACATATTGAAAGGATTTCATGGCTAAATCACCTTCAAAAACCCATCTCTGATCATTCACGGCCTCTTGGCTATCGAACCAGCCCTGATCGTGAAAATTTCCCGCCCATAACACGTCAAAACCGGCTTCTTTTAGAAAGCCAACGGTGCCCTTCCACCATTCAGGCCAGTGATATGCGGCATTCAGTGCTACCTTTTCCACGTTCATTGCCCTTAATGCTTCGACCATTGCGTAGCCTGCCATGTGAAAACGGGTTTCATATTTATCAGAAAGGTTTTCACAATGCTGCCGTATGCCTTCAACGCCCAATCCGCTTGCGTGTACCCAATTGGACCCGACTTGTGCTGCAACATCGGCGCCGTTGCGTGACATGCAATGCACAAAATCTTCCATCATGCCGAAATTTTGCTTTCGCTGATCAAGACCATGCACGTAATCAGGCACATGTAACATCCATCCGTGTACGCCCACGCTTTCGGGTGACATGCGCAGAAAATCCGACGGGGCCGCGTCATAGTCAAAGGGCGGGCAGGTAAATCCGACTTGATGCTTGAACAACTTGTGTTCTGCTCTCCATTGGGCGGGCATTTTCATCATTCGGCTCCTTATTTGATTTTTGGATCAGTTTGAAAATTCTGATGCTGTGGTATATCTGCCAGATCGTCCAACCAATGGGCCCGCGATCGCATGACAACTTGGGCGCTTGGCTTATAATTTTCCGCGTTATCCAATGTGGCCGCGTGAACATGTATTTCATCCGGCCATTTCCCAGATTTAAAATAGAGCCGTGTGCCACAAGCGGGGCAAAATCCCCTCCATGTGTTCGGCGAACTTTCAAGGTGATTGATTTCGCCTGACCAATGCACCTGTTCGGGGTTTAATCCTATAAAAGCCGTGAAAGGGGCAGAGGTCGCACGTTGGCAATCTGTACAATGACAAACAAGGTTTCGTGTCACTGTACCATCATATTGCCATGTAACGGCATGACACATGCAGCGTCCCGAAATCTTACCCATCAACGGCCTCGCGCATCCATTGTTGCAAATGCATAACCGAATGTTCCGAGTTTACCCCGCATTTTGGATCTATCACCAATGGTCCGGGGCGGTAGCCGCGGGATTTCAGACCGCGCTGTACGCTTTCAACAAGGTGAATGTCTTCTTCCACCGTTGTTTCGCGGTCCTGTATCGCCAAATGACGCGCAATTTTATCCTCAGCCCCGTCAATGGAATACCAGCCGCGCCAAACCACGACATGATCGGCGTCAATCGCGCGCCAGTGGTATGTGTTCAGAACGTTACCGGGATAGACCTGAAAGCTGAACATCGGCCACAAAAACCACGATGAATATTCATTCTGATGCTCAAAGCCCGAATTTATATCATAGGTCATATCCGCAAGGTTTTGGCACTCTGTAGTGTGCCGCAGGCAGTGACCTTGTGGCTGGATGTCATAGGTTTCGGGTTTAACCACACCCTTGGCAAAGGTCGGGTGATTCAAGCTGCAATGATAGCATTCCGAATAGTTCTCAACGCTGACTTTCCAATTGCAGTTTTCAGGAATTTCCACCCACTCCAACGGTTTAAGTTGCTCGTAATGCGGCAGCCATTCTTCCAACTCTGTGCGGGCATTTGGAAACCAAACGTCCATCGGTTTGGCGTCATTATCCAGATTGACAAATATAAAGCCCAAAAAGATTTCTGTACGCACTTCGGTCAGGCAAATCTTTGATTTATCAAACCCCTCGACCGCATTGATATTCGGCCCCGCACGCAATTGCCCCGTCAACTCATAGGTCCATGCGTGATAAGGGCAGACTACAACGCGGGTGTTTCCAGAACCTGTTACCATCTGGTGAGCACGGTGCTGGCAGACATTGTAATAAGTGTGCACCTGGCCTTCACGGTCACGCAAACAAAACAGGCTTTCACCTGCCATCTCGAACGCAAAATAATCGCCGGTGTTTTCCACTTGTGACGCGTGGCCTGCAAATTGCCATGTACGGGCCAGCAGGCCTGTCTGCTCGGCTTTGAAAATCTCAGGATCAGTATAATACTTAGCATCAAGCGAATGGATAACGGATGCTGTCATTTTGTATCCTCATATAACCCAAGTTGATGGCGTCTGGCGTGAAATTTACCAACACGTTCAACGATTTCTGGTGTTGCGGATGCAATAACAAAGCTCAGAAGCGTCTCCAATAAAGCGATGGTAGAGACAGATGAGGGAAAGAATTGGGGCGTATCTGCCGCAACAACAAATCCATGGTCGGAATTTACAATAATAGGCGATGCGGGGCTATCGGATATTCCGACAATTTTAACGCCCTGTTCACGAGCTATCTTGACCGCATCAATGACCTCGCTGCGATATGGCTTGCAGGTAATCGCAATCAGAATGTCCTGGCTGTCGGCCCATGCCAGATCATCAACTGCGGTCGAGCCGGGTTTTGGTATGGCATTAAACCGTGTCATCCCTGTTGACGCCAGATAGGTGAAGTTACGCGCATTGGAATTGTTGACCCCGACTCCAAGCGTGAAAACCTGCCGTGAATTCCATATGTCTTCTGCTGCTGTTTTTAATGCAGCCTCGCCGATGCCGCCAAAAGTCTCTTCGATGTTGCGTAACATACTGTCGACCATATCGGCGTAAAGCCCGCCAAGTTCGCCCTTGGCACGGATGGATTGCAACCAGCGGGCGCGGTCTGGAAAGGACACGGAACCACGACGGATTTCGGCGCGGAAGGGTTCGCGAAAATCATCATATCCCTCAAACCCGATTTGGCGCGCCATGCGTACAACCGTGTTAGGTTTCACATGTGCAGCTTTGGCAATTTCACGCACGGTGGAAACCCCCACGTCCTGCGGGTTTTCCAGAACATAGGTCGCCGCTTTGCGCGCTTCGGGCGTCAATTCGTCCAGCTCGTCTGTTAAGCGGTTTAAAACCGTAATTGATATATTTGTACCATCCATGATTGACAATGGTACATTTGTTCACATAGCCTGTCCAGAAGAATTTTGAGTCGCGTTAAAGGAATTGATAATGGCACAATCAAAACTGCCAACCCATACTAAAGTCGTTATTGTTGGTGGCGGTGTTATGGGGTGTGGGCTGGCTTACCATCTTGCACATGAAGGCTGGAAAGATGTGGTGCTTTTGGAAAAAGCCGAACTGACCAGCGGCTCCACATGGCATGCTGCGGGGCAAATCACCCATTCGACATCCAGCTTTGGGCTTGGAAAATGTGTTGATTACAACATCGGATTGTATTCCGGGGCATTGGAACAAGAGACCGGCCATTCGGTTACGTGGCACGGCTGCGGTTCGTTTCGTTTGGCATATACGACTGATGAAATGGACTGGTTACGGCACACGTTATCTGTCGGTCGTGCGCTGGGCTTTAATATTGAACTTGTCAGACCTGAAAAGGTGGCCGAACTGCATCCGTATTACAATCTTGATGGCGTTATCGGTGCTTTACATACACCTGATGATGGTCATGTTGACCCGTCAGGTGTGGCCCAAGCATTGGCTGCGGGCGCGCGCCAATTGGGGGCCCAAATCATACGCCGGTGCCGTGCGACAAACATCACACAAGCGCAAAATGGCGAATGGGTGGTGGAAACCGAAGCAGGTACAATCAGATGTGAACATGTGGTCAATGCCGGCGGTACATATGCGCGTCAAATGGGCGAATGGTCGGGGCTGCAACTGCCTATGACTTCGATGACCCATCATTATTTCGTCACTGATCCCGTACCCGAGTTTTTAAATCTTGAAAAAGAGCTGCCCGTTATCCGCGATGACAAACAGGTTTCGGGCTACATTCGAATGGAACAAAAACGCGGGCTAATCGGTATTTACGAAAAGGAAAACCCGAACAGTGTTTGGGAAGATCATTGTCCGTGGGAAGCTGAAAATGAGCTGTTTGCACCTGATTATGACCGCATCATGCCGTGGCTGGAAAATGCGCTGGAACGGATGCCGATCTTTGCCGATCTCGGCATCTCGCGTGATGTGCACGGGGCGATTTCGCATCCACCCGACGGCAATCCGCTGATTGGCCCTGCACCGGGCGTGCGCAATTACTGGTGTTGTTGCGGTACACAAATCGGTATCGGCTGGGGGCCGGGGCTAACGCGTGAACTGGCCCGTTGGATGGTGCATGGCTCATCCGATATATCCATGCGCGATTATGACCCACGGCGCTTCGGTGATTATGCAAATAAGGAATGGCAGGTTATCAAGGCGCATGAAGATTATTGCTTGCGCCACGAAATCCCGTTCCCGCATTTTAACCGTTTGGCAGGCCGCCCGATCAAGCCCTCACCGATGTATGAACGATTAAAGCAAAAGGGTGCTGTCTATGAAGAGGTGTATGGTCATGAGCGTCCGCGCTGGTTTGCAAAGGGCGATGTGGCGCAGCAAGATCACTATTCATTCCGTCGCAATCAGGTGCATGATATGGTGGGCGCCGAGTGTCGCGCCGTTCGCGAAGCTGTCGGGATTATGGACATTAGTGCGTTTACAAAGGTTGCGGTTTCAGGACCTGATGCTTATGCGCTTCTTGATCGTTTAACAGCCAACCGCCTGCCGCAAAAGGTCGGCGGTATTGCTCTGACACATATGCTGAACCGCCGTGGACGGATCGAACTGGAAACAACAGTTGTACGACTGGCAGATGATCGTTTCTATCTGGTTTGTGCGGCCTTCTTTGAACAACGCCTGCTGGATCACTTGAACCAGCAACGAAACGCCGAGGATGTGCAGATCATCAAACGGTCTGACGCCTGGGCAGCATTGGCATTAAACGGCCCGAAATCACGTGATGTACTGGCAGCCTGTACCGATGCGCCACTGGACAATGCGAATTTCCGCTGGTTGAGTGCACAACAAATCAAGATTGCAGGGCATGAATGCTGGGCGTTCCGGATGTCTTATGCAGGCGAATTGGGGTGGGAATTTCACATCCCGCGTGAAAATGCATTGGCTATTTATGATGCGCTTTGGGATGCTGGCGAAGATTACGGTATCGCCGATTATGGCTCGTTTGCAATGAATGCGATGCGCATGGAAAAAGCGTTCAAAGGGGCAGGGGAATTGACCAACGAGGTCACATTGCCAGAGGCCGATGTGATGCGGTTTGTAAAGACCGACAAAGATTATCTGGGCAAGGCCGAAACGCTTGCAGATGCGGATAACCTGCCGTGGATTTGTGCCTATCTGGAAATAGAACCTGACGGGGATGAAGATGGTCACGGCGGCGAGGCGGTTTTGCTGGACGGTCAGGTTGTGGGCTCAACGGCTTCGGTGGCTTACGGGCATACTGTCGGGAAAATTCTGGCGTTTTCCTATATTAAACCCCATGCTGCCCTTACAGGAACCGCATTGCAGGTTGTCGTGGCGGGTAAAGCCCGCGCGGCAAAAATCTTGGCGGAACCCGCCTATGATCCAACCAACATAAAACCAAGGATAGACGCATGACAACAATACCTGAAACAATGAACGCCTTTGTCTTAATGCGCCACGGTGACATGGACGCGCTTGAGTACAAGACCGATTGGCCAACACCAAAAGCTTTAGGTGCCGAAGTGCTGATCAGGGTCGCGGCTTGCGGATTGAACAACACGGATGTGAATACGCGTTCCGGCTGGTATTCAAAAACAGTTGATGAAGCCACTACGGGCGGGGCATATGAAGAGGTGGCGGCAGAAGACCCTACTTGGGGCGGTGCCCCGATCACTTTCCCGCGCATACAAGGGGCCGATACTGTGGGCACAGTTGTTGCATGCGGCCCTGATGCGGATGCCAGCCTGATCGGCAAACGCGTGATGACTGATAATTGGTTGCGTGATTGGGATGATCCGCTGAATAAAGATAAAACCGGATATTTCGGTTCTGAATGTGATGGCGGTTATGCTGAGTTTACCAAAACGGATTACCGCAATGTTGCGGTTGTCGACAGCCCGATGACAGACGCGGAACTGGCAACGTTCTCTTGTTCCTATTCAACTGCGGAAGGTATGTTGAATCGCGCCAATGTGGACAAAAATGACCGTGTTTTAATTACCGGTGCATCTGGCGGTGTAGGTTCGGCACTGATCCAATTGGCAAAACGGCGTGGGGCTTATGTTATTGCGATGGCGTCCGAAGCAAAGCACGATGATGTGCGTGCATTGTCACCCGATGCAATATTGCCGCGTGGTCCCGATGATCTAAAAGCCGCGTTAAAGGCCGCAACCGGATCCGATACGGTCACCGTTGTCGCGGATATTGTTGGCGGTGACTACTTCCCGACCTTGATCGACGTTCTTGCGCGTGGTGGCCGATACACTATCTCTGGGGCTATTGCCGGCCCGATTGTACCGCTTGATCTACGCACGTTATACCTGCGAGACCTGACCTTTACCGGATCCACCGTGATCCCGCCGCATGTGTTTACCGATCTTGTAAGCTATATTACGGCAGGTGAACTTAAGCCCATGCTGGCAGCCACCTATCCGTTGAAAGAGTTGCATGCAGCCCAACAGGCTTTTATCGACAAAAAACACACCGGAAACATCGTGGTTTTGCCGTGAAAATTACACGCATATCTGTCTATAAAACCGCCCTTCCGTATATTGACGGAGATTATGCATGGGGAGCGGGTAATGTGATTAATACCGCCATGTCGTCAGTGGTGACGATCGAAACCGATGCAAGCATCAGCGGCTGCGGCGAATTCACTCCTTGTGGTGAGAATTATATGATAGCCCATTCAGAAGGGGTTGAAGCATTGGCGCGCATTTTGGCCCCACTGTTGATCGGCGAAGACCCGCGTCAGGTAGCACGCATAGAGCGGTTGATGGATCAAGTCGTGCAAGGCCACGGTTATGCCAAAGCGCCGTTTGATGCGGCCTGTTGGGATATATTGGGCAAATCCTGCGATCAGCCTGTTTGGATGATGATGGGTGGCAAATTAACCGATGGCTCACCAATGTATCGTGTCGCTCCGCAAAGATCGGCAAAGGAAACCATAGCGGAATTAGAGCGACACCGTGCCGCAGGTTACCGTCAGTTTCAGGTAAAAGTAGGGGGCGATTGGGCTAAAGATATTGAGCGTATTCGTGCAACGGTTCCGCTTCTTAAAATGGGTGAAAAAGCTATGGCCGACGCCAATCAAGGGTGGCGCGTGGATAACGCAATTCGGGTGGCGTGTGCCACAAAGGATTTGGATTATATCCTAGAACAGCCCTGTAAAACATATGAAGAATGTCAACAGGTACGCCGTGTTGCAACTCAACCGATGAAGTTGGATGAATGTGTCACTGATATACGCATGGCACAGCGTATTGTGAAAGATCGGGGAGCTGAAATATGTTGCCTGAAAATCTCAAACTTAGGGGGGCTTTCCAAGGCGCGCCGTGTGCGCGATTTTCTGGTGGAAAACCGAATTCCCATTGTTGCAGAAGATACATGGGGCGGCGAGATTACAACGTCGGCAGTCGCGCATTTCGCGGCCTCTACGCCGGAAGAATATTTGATCAATTCAACGGATTTGCAAAACTACAATACACGGTCCACAGGAATAGGTGGGCCGACCACATGTAATGGCAAGCTTTATGCAACAGATATCAGCGGATTGGGCGTCACACCCGATTATGACAGTCTTGGCGCGCCGGTTGCGGTTTATGGAGAACCAGCATGAAAATAACAAAAATATCCGTTTATCACCAAAATCTGCCGTTAGAACATCCTTATTGGTTGTCAGGCGGTCGTCTGAAATTCGAAGTTCTGGACGCGACATTTGTAAAAATCGAAACCGATGCGGGAATTACCGGTTGGGGTGAAGGCACGCCTTGGGGTCACACCTATGTGCCTGCACACGGGCCGGGTATTCGCGCCGGCATTGAAACAATGGCACATGCAATTTTAGGGCAGGATCCACGCCAATTGAACCATGTCGAACGTGCCATGGATCTGTGCTTGCCGGGGCATCTCTATGCCAAGGCACCGGTTGATCTGGCGTGTTGGGATATCGCAGGGCAGGCGGCAGGCCTGTCCATAGCCGATCTTTTGGGTGGACGTGATGAGACAGGTACATGGATTGCCTCATCTGTATCTTCGGGCGCACCTGATTATATGTTCGGGATTATCCAAAGCTACCGCCAAATGGGATATAAATCCCATTCGGTAAAGGTGGGTGGGGACGTTGAAAAAGACATCGAACGCATCCGTTATCTTGAAGAAAAACGCCTGCCTGATGAACGCATTCTTTACGATGTGAACCGTGCATGGACACGCCGCGAGGCCAGTATCGTGATGAACGCTGTGGCCGATTTAGGCATCACTGTTGAACAGCCTTGTGAAACACTGGATGATATCGCAGCACTTAGACAAGTAACCACAACACCGATCAGCGTGGATGAAAGCCTTGTTACCTTGCAGGACGCCACCCGCATTGCGCGTGATGGTTTGGCAGAAGTCTTCGGCATTAAACTGAACCGTGTCGGCGGTTTGACCAAAGCTGCGCGTATGCGTGATGTAGCTTTGGCGCACGGCATTCAGATATACGTGATGGCCACAGGCGGCTCGGTTTTGGCTGATACGGAAGCGGCGATACTGGCGCAAACCATCCCAATGGAATTTCGCCTGGGCACATGGGCCTGTCAGGATATGCTGACCGTTGATATTGCGCCGGGACAGGGTGCGCGAAATGTAAATGGCAAGCTGACTGTCACAGATGTTGCAGGTCACGGCATTCAACCGGATGAAGATACGCTGGGTGCGCCGGTTGCGGTTCATCAGGTCTGACAAATGGACAAACTGCAAACTGTGCTGGAAGAATTGACCGCACTTGCTGACGGGGCGGGCGGTGATCTTGCGTGGTTTGCGCAGCAGATGCAGGACTTGCGGTCAAAAGAGATAGCACCGTACAGTTTACCCGCTTGCGCCTTATTAAAGCATACACCTGATCTTGCTAATGCCCAAACCCGTCCTGTAATGCAGACGATCTGTGATGCCGCCCCCCTGTTGCGCTGGCAGCAAACCTATACCGAGGCCGATGGCTTCAGCTGTGCATATCTTGATGCATACGGTTGGTTCAATCTGGTCTCGCCTGAAGGCATATTCATAAATGATACGATCAGGGTTAGTGCAGGTTATCTGGGTGGTGGCTTGAAATACCCTCAACATTGGCATGAACCTGAAGAATTTTATCTCATTCTGGCCGGCAAGGCGACTTTCTACAGCGATGATCGCACGCCACGGCTTTGCGGCCCCGGTGATGTGGTTTACCATGAAAGTAACCAAAAACATTCCATTGAAATGACTGACGGCCCGTTTTTCGCAGCGGCTTTTTGGCGGGGCCGCGGATTGTTGGCAAAATCCGGCTTGGAGGGCAGTAAATGAAAATCACCCGTATCACCCTATGGCATGTCCCGCTGACCAGCCATGAAACCTATTACATGGCAGATGGCAAAACCTGTGACACTGTGGAAAGCGTGGTTTTACGCATCGATACCGACACCGGGCTTAGCGGCTGGGGCGAGGTTTGCCCGATCCCGCATTACCTGCCCGCATATGCACGCGGCGTTGCCCCTGCGGTGCGCGAATTGGCACCTGTCTTGCTGGGGGCAGACCCGATCGGGCCAGAGGCGGTCATGACAAAGCTTGACGCACATTTACAAGGCCACCGATACGCAAAATCAGCTATCGATATTGCGCTTTGGGATTTGACCGCTCAGGCCGCCAACCTGCCGCTTTATGCGCTTTTGGGTGGGCGCCAAATGGCGGATATGCCGCTTTATCATTCGATCACCTGTGTCGCACCCGACGAAATGGCGCAGATGGCGAAACAGGCTTACGCGACAGGCATGCGCCAGTTTCAGGTCAAACTTGGTGCCAGTGGTGACTGGCAGACTGATGTGGAACGTTTGACCAAAGTGCGAGAAGCGGTTGGGGCAGGGCCTTTGGTTTACGGCGACTGGAATTGCGGCGCGTCAAAACTGATGGCCACGCGGGTGGGGCGTGCTGTGGCGCATCTTGATGTGATGTTGGAACAGCCTTGTGCCACCATCGAAGATTGTACTGCCGTGGGCCGCGCTACAGGGTTGCCGATGAAACAGGATGAAACCGCACATGATACCGCATCATTGCTGAAGGCATATAAACACGGTTGCATGGATGCGGTTGCTTTGAAGCTTTCGAAATTCGGCGGTCTCACGCCCACGCGCCGTGCCCGCGATTTGTGCATTCATTTGGGCGCGCAAATGTGCATTGAAGACACATGGGGCAGTGATGTTACAACCGCAGCCCTGCTGCATCTGGCGGCCAGCACACCGGCAAGCGGTTTGATGAACACTTGTGACTTATCGGGGTACGTCGCACCGCGTCTTGACCCAAACGGGCCGGTGCGTGCCAATGGGCGCATCGCTCCGCCCACAGGGGTTGGTTTAGGTGTAAGCCCGGACGCTGATGCGCTTGGCGTGGCCGAATTGATACTGGAATAGGATAGCAACATGCAAAAAATCCACACACAATCCGAATGGATTTCTCGGGCCAACAAGGTTCTACCCGCAGGTGGGTTCGGCAATTTTGACCCCGGTATTATTATTGCACGCGGGAAAGGTGCGCATGTCTGGGATGAGGATGGGCTCGAGTATGTCGATTATCTGATTGGTTCGGGCCCGATGTTGTTGGGCCATGGCCATCCGGAAGTGATGGAAGCGGTGTTGGAGCAGCTGCCAAAAGGTATGACCTTTTTTGCGAATAACACCAAGGGAATAGAGCTTGCCGAGGAAATCACCAATGCGATGCCTTGTGCCGAACAAGTGCGCTTTGTTACCTCTGGTGGTGAGGCGGATATGTATGCGATGCGCCTGGCCCGTGCCTTTACGGGGCGCGTAAAAATACTGAAATTCGAAGGCGGATATCACGGTATGTGCGCCGAGGCACAAATGAGCCTTGCACCTGCCAAACAGGTGAATTTCCCGATGGCTGTGCCTGACAGTGCGGGTATTCCAAATGCAGTTAAGGACGATATGCTGATCGCCCCTTTCAATAACATCGCATTTGTCCGGTCTTTGCTGGCAGAACAGGGCGATCAAGTGGCCGCAGTGATTGTCGAGCCGTTGCAGCGCATTATTCCCGCACAGGAAGGCTATCTTGCCGCTCTTAAGGCAGAATGCGAAAAATATGGCGTTTTATTGATCTTTGATGAAATCGTCACCGGTTTTCGGTTGGCTTACGGCGGTGCACAGGAACGCTACGGCGTGGTACCGGACATCTGCACCATGGGTAAAATAATCGGTGGCGGTTTTCCACTGGCAGCCTTGGGTGCGCGGCGCGATATTATGGATCATTTCGATAAACCCAAAGTGGGCGCCAACAAATGGTTGATGCAGTTGGGTACTTTGTCGGGAAATCCGATTGCAAGTGCGGCAGGGCTGAAAACCATGGAAGTGCTGCGCCGCGACGGAGCATATGATCAATTGCGGGCCAATGGTGCGCGGTTGATGAAAATGCAGGCGGATGCTTTGAATAGTGCGGGGATAAATCACCAAATTGTTGGCGATGAAACCTTGTTTGATGTGTTGTTCATCGATCAACCGGTTGTAAATTACCGTGACGTTCAACAAGCCGATGCGGTGATGAACAAACGCTACAACGACGTGTTGCGCAGTGAAGGTATCTTTAAATCACCCGGTAAAGTTTATCCAAGCCTTGCTTTGACAGAGCAGGATTTCATCCAAACTGAAAATGCCGTGAAAGCGGCTGTCGCTTCACTGTGTACATAAAGCAGGATTATTGCGGTTTGGTTCCTTTGAATGCGGGCTGCCTTTTTTGTAAGAACGCACTTACACCCTCTGCATAATCATCAGATTGGCCGCATATGCTTTGATTATGCGCTTCCAGATCCAATTGTTCATCCAGCGTATTATTTGATGCAGATTGTATGGCCTGTTTTGCCAGCGCCAATCCGAGGGTTGGGCCTTGAGCCATTTTCTCAGTTAGATTGCGGGCCTCTTGCATCAGCGCGTCATCTTCTACAGAGCGCCATATCAGCCCCCAATCTTCCGCTTTTTCTGCACTTATCGGTTCAGCCGTCAGGGCAAGCCCCATGGCACGGGCATGGCCGATAAGGTGCGGCAAAGTCCAGCTGCCACCTGCATCGGGGACAAGACCGACTTTTGCAAATGACTGGATGAATTTGGCGCTTTTTGCAGCCATTACAATATCGCAAGCCAATGCGATATTCGCACCTGCACCGGCGGCAACGCCGTTTACTGCACAAATCACCGGAAACTCCAGTGATTTAATCAAGCGTATAAGAGGGTTGTAGTAATCGGCCAGTGTTCGTCTTAGGTCAGGGGGGGCTTTGCCTTTGGACGGGTCACGATCTCCCAGATCTTGTCCAGCACAAAATCCGCGTCCGGCACCGGTCAGTAAAACCGCCCGAGCGCCACTGTCGCGTGCGTTTTCAAGCGCGGCGCGCAATTCGATATGCATGGCATCAGTGAAACTGTTCAAGCGTTCAGGTCGGTTCAGGGTGATTTCCACCCAGTTTTCGTGCTGTTGCTGAAGTATCATATCGCCCATGCGTTATCCCGTTATATAAATGACTATGGAAGCATTTACACAAGCTCAAGAGTTGGTCAATAAATGTTAAGCTTTCGTTGCTTTGGTTTTGCGTGTTGCAATGTAAACCCCAATTGCGGCAACAGCCATTCCCACCCAGCCCCAGAATGGCATAACTTCGCCCAGTAACCCCCATGCTATAAGGGCGGCCAAGGGTGGCACCAAAAACAGCAGTGACGACACGGAACTGACATCACCCGCACGGATCATAGCCAAAAGCAGGCCAACGGCGATAACCGAATTGCCTATCACCAGATAGCCTAATGCGGCACTGAACTGCCATGTCCAGTTGATCTGCATGGTCTCTAACGTCAACATAAATGGCAACACACCTAACAGCCCTGCACAATATCCCACCAAATTTGCGGTTACTGGATGGTGTGACTTCCCGAAGCGTTTTTCCCAAAGCGTGCCGGTTGTTATGCCCAGTAAAGCAATGGCGCAATAAAACAGCCCGAGTATGCTGGGTGGCTCGATCCCCGAGCGCGCTATGATCACGGCGGCTGTTCCAATCAGGCCCAGTAAAAGCCCCAACCAGCGAAACCAGCTGACCCGCTCTTTGGTCCAGCTTGGGGCCACGATTGCCACTAGAATTGGTTGAAACGACATGATCAGTGCAACTGTGCCGGCCCCCACACCGATACGAAAGGCCATCCAACACAGCGCGAAATAAACTGTCTGGATCAGAAAGCCGACAATAGCCAAGTGCATCCAATCGGCTGGCGTTTTGGGAAGTGGTGGGCGAATAACGATGAATACGACAAGCATGATTGCAATTACGCATGTATAGCGCACTGCCAGTAACGTCATCGGTTCAGCATAAAGTAGCCCGATTTTGGCAATTGCATAACCGCCGGACCAAAGGCCTAAGAATATGAATGGGGCGAAGGATAACCAACGGGTTTGCATGTGTTTGTTCCTAAGCTTATGTAATCTTTATAAAGTGCTATATTTGTACTCATATTGTAAAGCTGACTTAATATACTTGTTTGATCGCTGATTGGTTGTTGTAAGTAGTTGTCATATGTGTTGCATACACAAACGCAATTATAAAAAAGGTATTTTAATAAATGATATTACGATCTTGCGTTGCCGTGACGACCATTTTACTCGGATTATCTGGATGCGTGGATGAAACACCGCCGCAAACAGGGCCAACTGCTACAGCAACATTGGTTTCTAGCAACGATAAGAAGAGTGGAATTTCATTTAATCGTGTTATGAATATTGCAAAGAACAGTTCCGAAATGAGCTGTATTG
>JAJFHY010000067.1 GCA_021775375.1 Amylibacter sp.
TGGTGCCTCTATGGGTTTTAAAACTGTCATTGTTATACCCGAAACGCAAAGCCAGGAGAAAAAAGATATGATCCGGCTGGCAGGTGCGGAGTTGGTAGAAGTGCCTGCAAAACCCTATAAAGATCCTAATAATTACATTAAATATTCGGCACGCTTGGCAGAAAAACTAGCTCAGACCGAGCCCAATGGTGCAATTTGGGCGAACCAGTTTGATAATGTTGCAAACCGCGATGCCCATGTGGTCAGTACTGCACCCGAGATGTGGGAACAAACGGGCGGTAAGTTGGACGGCTTTATTTGTGCGGCCGGAACAGGCGGCACCTTAGCCGGCGTTGCGTTGGGCCTGCGGGAAAAATCCAAGACGATTAAAATTGGTTTGGCCGATCCTGATGGAGCGGCTTTGTACAATTACTACGCCAATGGAGAACTTAAATCTTCGGGTGACAGTATTACAGAAGGTATCGGGCAGGGCCGTATTACGGCTAATCTCGAAGGACTTAACGTAGACATGCCATATAATATTCCGGACGCCGAAGCTTTGCCGGTTATATTTGATCTGTTACGTGACGAAGGCATTTGTATGGGTGGTTCAACAGGTATCAATATCGCAGGGGCAATCCGCATGGCCAATGATATGGGCCCGGGCCATACTATCGTGACCGTACTGTGCGATTACGGCAATCGCTACCAATCCAAGATTTTCAATCCAAAATTCCTGAAAGCAATGAGCTTGCCTGTACCGGCTTGGCTGGACAACCCGCGGAAAGATATTCCGTCTGTTTTTGAATAGGCAATACATATGTATCGAATAATAAAAGGCTGTTTTCTAATTGTTGGCCTGCTTTGCTTTTTAAGCGCTGCAAGTCTTGCACAGATAAAGAACGGCGTTTTCGAATATGAGCGTTTTAGCGAACTTGCAACGCGTGCAGAAAGTGTTGTTTCGAACCAAAAGGCTTCAAGCGAATCCTTAGGTAAATTACGATCGGATTTAATTCTATTTCGTGCGGCAGCCTTAGGGGCGCAAAAATCACGCGCCAACCGCGTAGCGACAATCCAACAACAGATTGTAGCCTTGGGAGCGGCACCAGCGGAAGGAATACAAGAGGCTGAAAAAATTGCACTTAGGCGTGCAGAGTTGACACAACAATTGCAAGATGTCCGCGCTCCAATGGTTATTGAAAATGAAGCATATTTACGCGCTAATGGGTTAATTGGCGAGATTGATAAAATTATACGCGACCGGAAAAAAGGCGAGCTGTTAAATCGGAATAAAAGCCCTTTGGATCCAACACTTTGGCCAAAAGCGATTGCTGACCTAAATTTTCGTATTTTCCAAATCATTGCCAATGCCCGTATAAACTCATCCAACAAGGTAACCGTTCAGCTTCGTAAGCAAAACATGCCCGCAATACTGGTGTTGGTTCTAATCGGTCTGATTTTGATGGTACCTGCTCCTTATTTGTTGGGGCGTCGCTTAAAAGTCACGCGCGATAAATCATTAGGAAACCTGGGAAATGTAACGCAACTGTTATATTCTCTAAGTATTTTTTTCGTACCTATGATGGGTTTGGTTTGCCTTCTCGCTGCGGTTGAACTGGCTGATATATTTTCTGTACGTGGTGAGTTATTGATACGTTCGATACCGATGATTGGGGTGTCTATTTTCGGTGCTAATTGGTTTGTGCAAAATTTGCCAAATAGCAATATATTCACTGATGATCAAACAGATGGGGCCTCAAGTTTAAGGCTGCATGGCCAATTTATTATCGTGGCCCTCGGTGTCGTTATGGCTATTAGCAGCTTACTTATAGGTCTTTCCAATGGAGCAAATTGGACCGGCGATGTGCGATCTGTTTTAGGATTTCCTATGGTTATCCTGCTAGGTGTCGGTCTGTTTCAATGCGGGCGTATACTTAGTAAATTTCTCAGTTTACAGGATAGTGAAGAACACACCAAAAGCATTCCGGAACGTGCTGCTACTATATTTATGTGGGCCTGTTATATTTCGGGAACTGTAGGGCCGGTATTGTCTGCAATTGGCTACTCAAAAGCCGGTTCAACATTGGTCTACGCAATGGTGCAAACACTGGCTCTGACGGGAGCACTGTTTATTATTTATTCATTGTTGGTTAATTTTATCAGCAGTTTGAGTATATCACACGATCAACCAAATGATGAACGGCCAACAGGTGGGATATATAAAATAGCACTTTCGTTTGTACTATTATGTGCAGCTATTCCTGTTTTAGCGCTGATTTGGGGTGCAAGTGTATCTGACTTAACCGATGTGTGGTATAACTTGAATAAGGGAGTATCCATGGGTGAAACGCGGATATCGATCTATGATATTCTGATTTTTTTCCTGATTTTCTTTATTGGCTACACTATTACTAAATTGCTGCAATCAGTGTTGCGCACAATTGTATTCCCGAACACAAGAATTGAAAGTGGTGCGCAGAATGCATTAGCAACGGGATTTGGTTATGTTGGCTTTTTTATTGCGGGCTTAGCTGCGGTCACAGCAACAGGGTTGGATTTATCCAATCTTGCGATTGTCGCAGGTGCTTTGTCGGTCGGTATCGGTTTTGGCTTGCAAACTATTGTGTCAAATTTTGTGTCCGGCATTATTTTACTGGTAGAACGACCCGTTAAAATCGGTGATTGGGTAGAGATCGGTACTTATATGGGGACTGTAAGTAAAATCTCTGTACGTTCCACCAGCATTGATACCTTTGATGGGGCATCTGTGATTGTTCCGAATGCAGATTTGATTGCAGGGACC
>JAJFHY010000068.1 GCA_021775375.1 Amylibacter sp.
TGGCGCCAGACAGCTGGTCCATGTTTCAATGCCAAGCTCTTCATGCAATTCACGGATAAGAGCCTTTTCCGGTGTCTCATCTTGTTCTATTTTCCCGCCCGGGAATTCCCATAACCCCGCCATTGATTTACCCTTTGGCCTTTGGGCCAATAAGACGCGCCCGTCTGCATCAATTAAAGCAACTGCAGAAACCAGAACTGTTTTCATGAACGGTAATCAGCATTGATCGTGATGTATTGATGGGTCAAATCACAGGTCCAGACTGTGGCCGAGCTGTCGCCCGATCCTACGCCTACCGAAATTGAAAGCTCTGCATTTTTCATATAACTCGCACCGGCTTCTTCGGTATAGCTATCGGCAACCCAGCCGTTTTCAGCAACCAGTATATCTCCAAACCGGATAGATAGCTTGTCTCTGTTTGCAGGTTCTCCTGACTTACCAATTGCCATAACAACCCGACCCCAGTTTGGATCTTCTCCTGCAAGGGCTGTTTTTACCAACGGCGAATTTGCTATAGCCAATGCAATGATACGCGCGGATACCTCTGTTGCCGCTTGCGTGACGTTTACTGCCACAAACTTAGTCGCGCCTTCACCGTCTTTCACAACCAAATGCGACAGCTCCAACATAACCTTTTCAAGGGCCTCTGCGAAAAGCTTAGCTTCTGCACTTGCAATATCATCTATGACCGGCGCACCGCTTTTACCCGTTGCAACAAGCATTAAACTGTCAGATGTCGACGTATCACTATCTACCGTAATAGAATTAAATGTTCCTTCATTAAGCGCAGATAGCATCGCCTGTAATGTGGATTGCTTAATTGCCGCATCGGTAAATATATAAACCAGCATTGTCGCCATATCCGGTGCAATCATACCGGAACCTTTTGCAAATCCGGCAATCCGAACAGTTTCACCGCCTATGCTTAATTCAACGCATGCACCTTTCGCAAACGTATCCGTTGTCATTATAGCGCGCGCAGCTGCTTCCGCATTATCTGGCGAAAGGTTTGTGTTCAAATCTTCAATCTGCGCAATTATGCGGTCGTGCGGTAAAGGCTCTCCGATTACACCTGTAGAAGCCGTAAAAACACAGTCCGGACTCGTCTCAAGCCGATCTGCCACCACTTCGCAAATTGATTTCACTGAAGCTGCGCCCTTGGCGCCCGTAAATGCGTTTGCATTACCCGAGTTAACCAATATCGCAAAAGATTTATCAGTGGGCAGGGATTTTTTCAGCTTGTCCTGACAATCCAGAACGGGCGCCGAACGTGTCGCTGATTTTGTAAAGACCCCGGCAACAGAGCTGCCGGCGTCTATCTTTACCAACATCACATCATTCCGACCGGGATATTTAACGCCCGCCTGACCTGCAGCAAAAAGCACCCCGTCAATTGAAGGCATTGCAGGAAAGCCGCCCTTTGGTGCCAGCGGCGAAGCTTCATTTTCCGCCGATAAGGCTTTGTCAGCCTTAAGCAGTTTTTTCAGCTTGGAGATCTTTTTCTTTAGCTTCTTAACCTTGTCTTTATCTGCACCCATGATGTTATCCAGTAGTTAGTCTTGTAAAATCTCGAACTTTTTAACGAAAGCAGGATCAATCTCTTGTTCATTCCGAACAATATCGCCTGATTCTTCAAGCTGTGAAATTTGCTTATCAATGGCCGTCGACGTTAAGGTTTGCTTAATTTCTTCAAGCACAGTTGCCAGTTCAGGCTCTGGTTGATTGCGCTTTTCATTAAGCTTGATGACATGCCACCCAAAATCAGTTTTGACGGGTACGGAAATTTGGCCGACTTCCAATGCGATCATTGCAGCTTCAAATTCCGGTACAAGCCGTCCTAAGCCCATCCAACCCAAATCTCCGCCACTTGGGCCGCTAGGGCCAGTGGACATCTGCTTGGCGGTTTCGACAAAATCCGCACCCCCTGCTAACATTTCGGCTATTCTTTGTGCTTCAGCCTCTGTCTCCACTAAAATGTGGCTGGCATGAAACTCTGGAATTGGCTCCTCGTTTTTATAAGCCGTATTATATTGTTCATCAATTGCCTCTTGGGTCAAAGCTTCGGCAGATATTCTATCAATTGCCTCGGTGGCAAGAAGCGCGCGCTTTTCATTGTCATTCGCCAATTTAATTTCTGTCGTTTCTTCTGTAATTAAGCTGCCAAGCAATTGTTGTTGTATAAGCTGCTCAACAATGCCCGCATAAAGATCTTTATTTTCAATATCCAAGTACTGTTCCGGTAGACGGCTGGCCAATGATATAACATGTCCAAGCGTTATTTCTGTACCATTAACAGTTGCGATAACTGTCTCTTTTGTTGGATCTTCTTGCGCATAAACCGGTGCTGAAAGCGCTAAGACGGTTGTAGCAATTGTAATTATTTGACGTGTAATACCCATTCATATTCTCCGTTTAAACGTTAAAACACCGACACCAATCAAAGAATTGTGTCGGGCAATTTAAGTACCAAAGTTGACACTGACAATACACCCGCTTACATGCCTTGAACTGGTGTGATTTACTAAGTGCCATTCGGCTTGCTTCTTCATAGGCCTTCAATGCGAAGCCTACAAGCTGCTGGAGCATAAGTATTTAAAATATGCGCTAAAATATGCCGTAATTTCGCGGCGTTTGAATATACGGAGACGTCATGCTGGGCATGAATACAATAGTCAAAAAAGTTTTTGGCTCATCAAATGATCGCAAAATCAAAGCGGTTCAACCTTTGGTGAACAAGATCAACGGATTGGAAGCGGAATTCCAAGCTTTAAGCGATGATCAGATCAAAGAGAAAACTGAAGAATTCAAAGCGCGCCTGAAAAACGGCGAGAAGCTGGATGACCTGCTACCGGAGGCATTCGCAAACGCTCGCGAAGCCGCAAGACGAACTTTGGGGCTTCGTGCATTTGATACACAGCTTATTGGCGGGATATTTCTACATCAGGGCTATATCTCCGAAATGAAAACCGGTGAGGGGAAAACCCTTGTGGCCACTTTGCCGGCATATCTTAACGCCCTAACAGGCCGAGGCGTGCATGTTGTCACCGTAAACGATTATTTGGCACGCCGTGATGCCGAGTGGATGTCTCAAGTCTATGGGTTCCTTGGCATGACAACAGGCGTCATTGTTCCGGATATGGACCCGGCCGCAAAACTGGAAGCTTACCGTTCTGATATTGCATATGCTACGAACAATGAACTGGGCTTCGATTATTTGCGAGACAATATGCAAAGTGAGCTTTCTCAAGTTGCGCAGCGTGACCACTATTTTGCTATCGTTGATGAGGTTGACTCGATTCTGATTGATGAGGCACGCACACCATTAATCATATCCGGCCCCGCTGAAGACCGCTCTGATCTCTATATCAGCATCGATAAATTGATCCCGGAACTTGTCCCGGAACATTACGAGCTGGATGAGAAAAGCCGCAGTGTTCATCTGACAGAAGAAGGCAATGACTTCGTTGAAAAACGGTTCCTGGAAATGGACCTTTTGGAAGAGGGTGCATCGCTTTACGACCCGGAAAGCACATCACTGGTTCACCACATCAATCAGGCGTTGCGTGCGCATCTGCTGTTTACCCGCGAAAAAGACTACATTGTACGTGATGGTGAAGTCATGCTGATTGACGAATTTACCGGCCGCATGATGAAAGGCCGCCGCCTATCAGAAGGTTTACACCAAGCCATTGAGGCTAAAGAAGGCGTAAATATCCAGCCGGAAAATGTCACATTAGCATCTGTAACATTCCAAAACTACTTCCGGCTTTATGAAAAATTGGCAGGTATGACCGGCACAGCGCTAACTGAGGCTGAAGAATTTGCTGAAATTTACGGGCTGGGTGTTGTGGAAATACCAACAAACAGACCAATAATCCGCGCTGATGAGCACGATGCGATTTATCGCACAGCTGCTGAAAAATTCAAAGCTGTCGTCACCGAAATCGCTTTGTCTCACACTAACGGACAACCCGTATTGGTGGGAACGACATCAATTGAAAAGTCTGAAATGTTATCCGAGCTTCTTAAAGATAAAGCATTTCTAAAAGAAATATCCACCGGCTTGCGAAAGCGCGCCGAGCATCTGAAAAAAGATGAAGACAAAAAAGCTGAAATTGAAAAGGCCAAAAAGATTGAAGCTCTGGTTGAGGCCAAAGGTTCTGTTCCACACAATGTTCTAAATGCACGATTCCATGAACAAGAGGCATCTATTATAGCAGATGCCGGCACATCCGGTGCCGTAACAATTGCTACAAACATGGCTGGCCGTGGTACTGATATTCAACTGGGCGGTAACTTTGAAATGCGCTTGTCAAAAGCGTTGGAAGATGCCGGCGAAGATGCGGATGAAGCTAAAATACGCGCGGAACTTGAACAAGAAATAGCCGCCGACAAAGAAGCTGTTTTGGCAGCGGGTGGCCTGTTCGTTCTGGCGACAGAACGCCATGAAAGCCGACGCATTGACAATCAGTTACGCGGACGGTCAGGACGCCAGGGCGATCCGGGTCGTTCTGCATTCTACCTATCACTTGAAGATGATCTGATGCGCATCTTTGGCTCCGAACGCTTGGAAAAAGTACTTAGCACCTTAGGCATGGAAGAAGGCGAAAGTATCGTTCATCCTTGGGTCAATAAATCATTAGAGCGTGCGCAGGCCAAGGTTGAAGGAAGAAACTTTGATATTCGCAAGCAATTGCTTAAATTTGACGATGTAATGAATGACCAGCGTAAAGCCATTTTCGGGCAACGACGCGAGATTATGGAAGGCGAAGATCTATCAGATGTCGCCAAGGACATGCGCGATCAGGTTATCGACGATATCGTTGATCAGGCTATTCCCGAAAAATCATATACGGAACAATGGGATATTGATGGCTTGGACACTAGCACAAAAGAACTTCTTGGCGTAGCGCTTCCTTTAAAAGACTGGGCTGCCGAAGATGGTGTGGATGATGAAAAAATCCGCGAACATATATATGAGGCGGGCGATAAGTTTGCGGCGGATAAAGAACAACAGTTCGGCGCAAATAATATGCGCAACATCGAAAAGCAGATTCTTTTGCAAACGATTGATAGCAAATGGCGCGAACACTTAGTTACATTGGATCATCTAAGATCTGTTGTTGGCTTTCGTGGCTACGCCCAGCGCGATCCGCTAAACGAATACAAAACAGAAGGCTTTGAGCTGTTTGAAAAACTGCTGGATGGTCTACGTGTGGATGTCACAAGACAGCTATCCCATATTCGTATGTTAACCGAGGAAGAGCAGCAACAAATGCAAGCGGAAATCGATGCGCAAGGTATGACGTTGCCTCCAAATTCAAACGCTGCAAATGGTTTCGATGAAAACGATCAGGCCACATGGGGTGATCCTTCTAGGAACGAAAAGTGTCCTTGCGGTTCGGGTAAAAAATTCAAACATTGCCATGGGAAACTTTAAAAACACGCTGATCGCAGGCAAGAAACCTACTTTTAGTTTCTCAAACACTTTCAAATCAGGCTAAATTGTGGCGCTAATCGCGGCAATATCCGATCATTGTTGACTATATATTGATATTTGCAAATAGCATGGCACGAAGTGTGGGCCCTGTGACTTATCACCATCACAGTCCACTCCAGATTGTACTAGCAATATGATAATGAACGTATTTTTGGCATAATGTCCTAGATACATCTGTGGAATCATGCTGTGCGTATAAATGACAAAGCCGTAACGTTTGTAACGGGCCTCGTATTGTTACTTGGTGTTGGTACGTTTGCACATATGGGCGACGAACTGTTTGCCCCTAGGGTCAACACTACAGAAATTGCCAAGGCTGAAATGGATTATATACCGACAACAGATTTAACGCCCGGCCCGCAAATGCCCGCCATCAAGCAAGAGCCCGATACTTTAAATATTGCACAAATCTTGCCGGATAGAGCCACAGAAATATCTGATTTTGCATTTGTACGCAGCGTTCAATCTGCATCTGTTCTGGTAAAGCCCCAAGTGTACGGAACCTTTATAATAGATCCGGTGCAAATCGATTGTTCACTTAGCCTTTCGGCAAAATCTCTTAGAGGTGCGCGTATACAATTAGGGTTGATAGCGCCCTGTCATAAAAATAAAATTGCCACAATTATGCATGCGGGTTTACGGTTTAATGAAATTGTTGATAACAGCGGTAAGATAAGTATTATTATCCCCGTTTTATCTGACCCGGCAAACATTGAAGTATCATTTGCTGATGGAACGTCCAAATCCATTACAACACCGGTTAAAGATCTGTCTTCGATACAGCGTACAATCATAGCTTGGTCCGGGCGAAATGCCATACAGCTTAAGGTGGACGAAACCGCATATGACAGCTCACAAGACAAACAAATATCCGCACAAAACGCACGATCTTACAAAGAGTCTTACGTACATGGCGGCGGCTACTTAACGTCTCTTGGCAACATAATCATTGAAGACGGTAATTTTATACAAGTTTACAGCATTGATAATCCAAACGACATATTTGTTGATTTCAGTATTGTGCTAGACAACCCCAACAACAGCTGCGGTGGAAGGTTTTCACTTGATACTGTTCAATATACAGCTGATATGGGTGCGCAATCTGCAAGCAATAATATCTCGATACGAAACTGTTCTACTAAAAACGAAAGTATTGTATTGAAAAATATGCTCAGGAACCTGATTGTGGCACAACGAAACTAATTGGCGACGTCAAATGTGCTTACATCGATTATTAACCATGTCATTGGTCATGTGGACCTATTCCCAAGCTGTTTTGGCGGATCAAGTCACATTGAAATCTACATCCAGTCCGATAGAGTTGATTGGCGAGCTGAAAAGCTTTGATAATGAAGTTTATGTAATCGAAACCGACCTTGGGGTGCTTGAGGTCGATGCACGAACTGTCACATGTAGCGGCAGTGCATGCCCAAGCATTATAAACCTTGCATCTGAATTTACGATATTGGGCAATCAAACTGTGATTAACAACTTGCTGGTTCCGCTATTGGAAAGTTATAGCTACTCACTGGATGCAGATATTGAAACTGCAATTGAAACAACCACGCGATCAAGTATAAAAATTACAGCAAACGATGGACAAGAGTTTGCAAGGATTTCTGTTCGGCCGCAAGCTGAGCCAGATTTACCAAGTACATTAAAAATCACCAGCGGCACACCGGGTGATTTATCCAAGAACGCAAATAATGCAAATAAATTGCCAATTGCCGCAGATGCGCTGGTTGCTGTCACGTCTGGTATAAATCCTGTAAAATCAATTTCGCTGAATACGCTGCATAGCGTTCTTTCAGGCTCAATAATAAATTGGAAAGAGGTTGGCGGGCCAGATGCCAAAATCAATGTCTACCTGCCAAAAAAATCATCTGATTTATCAAAGGTTGCAAATGAGCTTGGGTTTGATTTTTCCAACGCTATAGATGCCGAGCGTTTTGAAGACCTGGAAACACTTTCAAAAACTGCCGCTAATGATCCTTATGGCCTGGGCTTTACCAGCTTTGCCAACCGCCGAACAGCAAAAGCATTGCCGATACTTGAAAGCTGCGGGGCGTATATGCGACCAAATGCATTTAATATTTCATCAGGCAATTACCCCACAACCTTCTATTATTACCTGGAAGCTATGCCTGAAACTTTACCCATATTTGCGCGTGAATTTCTTGATTACATTGGCGAGGCTCAGGCCAAATCTATGATTGACCGCCAAGGCTACCCAAGCCTTTCAATACATGAAAACAGCTTGGATAATCAGGGCAATCGTATTGTACACGCCCTACTTAATGACGCCAGTCTTGCCAAAAACCCTGATTTTAATTCTATGTTACTAACGCTTAACGGCGCCCGACAGCTTTCTACGGTTTTAAGGTTTGACGAAACCGGAGTTCGTTTAAATCCACAGTCATCTGTTGTTTTAAAGGCATTGATATCAGAGTTGTTATTAGGAAATTACGCAGATCAAACTTTGATCATAACCGGGTTTACCGATTCCAAAAGAAGTGCGGCTGAAAGTAAGCGCATATCTAAATCATCGGCAACAATTGTATCCAACCTTATAAAAAACGCGGATAGTGATGCTTTATTTTCAGACCTTAGGGTTGAAGTTATCGGATATGGTAGTGCCTCTCCAATTGCATGTGAAGATACGCCTGAAGGTGTAAATGCAAACAATCGGGTGGAAATATGGGTAAAAGACAGCCTTTAAATCAGCCCGCTTGCCTTAAAGCTAGTATCACCCGCCTTGCCGATTATGACGTGATCATGGACCGTAATGGACAGCGCTTTTAACGCTTCTATAATATCCAGCGTTACAGCAATATCGGCAGGCGAAGGCTCCGGATCCCCGCTTGGGTGATTATGCACAAGAATTATGGCGCTCGCATCCAACTCTAAGGCGCGCTTCGCCACTTGGCGTGGATAAACCGGAACATTATTAACGATACCTGATTGCCGAAATTCATCTGCAATCAGTATGTTCTTGCTGTCTAGAAACAAAACTCTGAATTGTTCATGCACCAAATGCGCCATGCTGGATCGACAATACGCAATTAGCTGCCCCCAAGAGGTTAGAACGTCCTTATTCAAGACTTGTAATTGCGCCATTTTATGTGCCGCTGCCTGAACAATTTTCAATTCATTGACCACAGCCTGCCCGACACCACGAATTTTTCGCAAACTATTTTCCGGGGCAGTTATTACACCAGTGAATGAACCGTATTGTTTCAACAGTATTTTACATAAAGGCTGCACATCACGGTTTGGGATTGCACGACATATGATCAGCTCCAACAGTTCGAAATCTGCAACTGCCCGCTCACCACCTTTCAAAAACCGCGCCCGCAGATGTGCGCGGTGCCTGTGCTGAAATTTCTTCGGGTCGGCAACAGTGGCCTGAGACAGGCTGAACCCCAGCATCGCAGCTTCAGCAAACTCAGTTTTTCTAAGATTCGGTCCCATACGGATAATACTTACCCGTTATGGTTAACCAATGGTTTCGAATGAACTGTATTGCTAATAGGTTGGGTGAAATGTTCCGTTTGGTGACAAGGTGAATATTTCACACCCGTCCGCCGTCACACCCAAAGAATGTTCAAACTGGGCTGTTAGCGACTTATCCTTTGTCACAGCCGTCCAATCATCCGCAAGCACCTTGGTGTGTGGCTTGCCAAGGTTTATCATTGGCTCGATCGTAAAAAACATGCCTTCTTCCAGCACATTTCCCGATCCCCAATTGCCATAGTGCAAGACATTCGGTGGCGAATGAAATACGCGGCCCAAACCGTGGCCGCAAAAATCACGTACAACGGAACAACGCTGTGCTTCAGCATACTTCTGGATTGCAGCACCAATATCACCAAACGTATTTCCCGGTTTTACCTGGTCTATACCCAGCATCAACGCATCATGTGTTACTTGTATCAATCGTTCGGCTTTACGTGACAGTTTGCCAGCAACATACATGCGCGAATTGTCGCCAAACCACCCATCTAGAATACAGGTCACATCTATATTCAAAATGTCACCGTCTTTTAGTTTTTTATCTGACGGAATACCATGACACACAACGTGGTTTATTGAAATACAGCTGGACTTAGGATACCCACGATAACCCAGTGTTGCGGGTACTGAATTATTCGCAATCATAAAATCATGGCACAGTTGATCCAGATATTCCGTGGTCACACCCGGCTTTACGAATGGACCAATCATATCCAGAATTTCAGCCGCCAAACGCCCCGCACAACGCATCCCTTCAAAATCTTCCTTTGAATGAATGGTAATACCGTCTGCGTTTAACCGTGGTTTGCTTGTGCTTTTCAACCGAGTCTACTCCATGCCCAATGTTTAAGTGCTAAATAGTCCTAAACGATATCACTTTCCAGAGGCAAGATTATACAATTTTTTCGTCTAGCCAAATACCTTCATTTGAAATTCTGGCGCCATAGCACAATACTTCAACCCCCGCATTTTTAGCATTTGTGAATGCGCGTAGGTACTCTGGGTCAATATCACCTGCGACAGCAAAGCTATTTACATCATTTCGCTGCACCAAATACAGCAAAACCGCCCGATGCCCCTGTTCCACCATACCTGCTAGCTCTGCCATATGCTTGGCGCCACGTTTGGTCACACTATCGGGAAATTCTGCCAATGCATTCCGACGTGACAACGTTACGCTTTTGACTTCAAGATAACAGTCACGCTTACCATTTTGCGTTAATAAAAAATCCACCCGCGAGTTTTCACCATATTTCACTTCTGGCTTAACATTTGCATATTGCAGCTCTGGTTTCGCATCATTTCGCAATGATTCAGCTACAATCTTTTTAGGCAGACTTGTATCCACGCCTATGAATGTACCGTCATTCATTTCCGCCAGCTTCCATGAATACTTTAATTTTCGTTTGGGGTCATTATTCTGTTCTAACCATACGCGCAATCCAGCAGTATTCATGCCTAACATAGAGCCGGGGTTTGCAACATGCGCTGTTACCTCGCGACCATCGGTCAACGTGACGTCCGCCAAAAAACGTTTATATCTACGGATAAGAGTCGCGGGTATAAGGGTTTTATTAAAATGCATGCATTAAGCCTATGTGCCCCACCAATTAAGGATAAGTTAGATGAGTAATCCTACAGCCGCAATGATTGTGATTGGTGACGAAATATTATCAGGTCGAACCCAGGATACCAATTCAAACCACCTCGCACAGCAACTAACCATGCTTGGGATAGATCTAAAAGAGATACGTGTTGTTTCCGATGACGAACGACAGATAATCCACACCGTAAACGCCCTGCGTATGAAATATACCAATGTTTTCACCAGTGGCGGTATTGGGCCAACCCACGATGATATTACTGCGGATTGCATTGCCAAGGCATTGGGTGTGTCAATAGATGTACGGGCAGATGCCCGCGCAGCATTGGCAGAAAACTATAAAAACCCTGAAGTTGAATTAACAGATGCACGATTGCGAATGGCACGCATTCCGGATGGCGCTACATTGATTGATAACCCTATATCCAAGGCTCCGGGTTTTTCTATTGAAAATGTACATGTTATGGCAGGCGTTCCTGCAATCTTTAGGGCAATGCTGGCGGGGTTGCTGCCAAACCTTGTATCAGGCACAATAATCCAGTCTAAAACCGTTAATGTTAAACTAAAAGAGGGTGATATAGCCAAAATGCTGGGTGTAATCGCCAATGAAAACCCCGATGTGGCTATTGGATCCTATCCCTACTATGACGACGGTGTATTTGGTTGCAATCTAGTAGTGCGATCAGCCGATGCAGTAATGTTGGAAAATGTTACTGCGCTTATTCGCAAAGCATTTACCTCGGATTAGCCTTTATGAAATCACCAAGTGGATTAGAGTTGTTTGATGCTGTTGACGCCACATGGGTGCCTTTGGCGTTTCACAATCATGAGGGTTGGTTGATCCGCGAAGGCGCAGGAGGCGGACAACGTGTTTCGGCCGCAACTCTTTTAGCTGACGCAACAAGCGCCAAAGTCGGCTCTGCGGCGAATAAAATGCTCTCAATTGGCCAAAACCCGCTTTTTATGATCCGGGATTCGGATATGGATCTTGATGCGGAATTGGAAGCCTTGGGTTATGCCGTTGTTGATCCGGTCGCCATTCTGACCGCACCAATTGATAGGTTAATTCAAAAACAACCAAAGCACACGCATCATATCGACAGGCTTATCACCCCCGATAATACAGCTACAAAAATTTGGGCAAGTGGTGGCATTGATCAAAACCGCTTAAACGTTATGCAGCGGGTGAAGTGCCCTAAAACAATTCTTTCGGCTGGTGATATGGGCGTGGCCTTTGCAGCTGCGTATGCTGATATCGCAATGGTTCATGCTGTAGAGGTTGCAAATAATCATCGCCGTAAAGGAATTGCAAACGCATTAATGTTTGAGGCCTTCAACTGGGCAAAAGATCAGGATTGCAATTGGGTATCAGTGTTAACGGTTCGCAAAAATCTTCCGGCACATAAGCTGTATGAAACACTTGGAATGACTGAAGCGGCAGCTTATCACTACCGCTCCTATGTTTCACATTAGGTCGTATGTTCTACCAAACACCCATGCCTTTAGTTTTGAAATGATCCGATAGATAATCAATAAATGCACGCAGTTTAGGCTGTGTATATTGACCATGTGGGTACATTGCGTAAATATCCTGAGACTGCACCGGCAGATCGGCTAAAGCAGGTATGATTTTGCCGCTTTCCATTGCTTTGTGATACAAAAAGCAAGGTAAAAATGCTATTCCAAGCCCAGCTTCCGCCGCCTGCAACAAAGACTGGCCGTCATTTGCGGTTAAATTACCACTAGCGCGGACTGTTCGTGTTTCCCCGGAACAAGACTTCAGTTTCCACACGCTGCCATTTGGCTGGCTGGAATAATGCAAAAGGCTATGTTGATTAAGATCGTCAATCCGGTTCGGCATCCCATGTTCTTCAAAATAACTGGGCGACCCGATTATTTGCATTCTGGTCGTTGCAAGCTTCTTGGCCATAATGCTGCTGTCTTGCTGTTGCCCAACCCTGATAACCAGATCAAAGTTATCTGCAACAGGATCAAGATTGCGGTTACTTAGAACCATGTCCACTGACACTTCAGGGAATTGGCCCAAAAACCCACCCAGCGCATTTGAAAGATGATTTCCGCCGAAATCCGGTGATGCGCCCAAGCGAAGTGACCCGCGCGGTGCAATTTGCATTGATGAAACCATCGCGTCTGCCTCTATTGCATCCACAAGTACCTGTTTGGCTTTATCATAATAAGCTAGGCCGATTTCTGTAGGGCTAACACGGCGCGTTGTGCGATTAAGCAGTCGCGCCCCAAGGCGCGATTCTAATGAAGAAACGTGTTTTGAAACTGCAGATTTTGAGAGGCCCATTTTTTTGGCAGCATCTGTGAAGCCACCATTATCTACTACCTTCGCAAAGGCTTCCATTTCCATTAATCTATCCATACTGACGTTCCTCGTTACTTAATTTACACAAAATACTAGGGAGTTTCTGTCATCCAATTTTGTCAACAATTGGGAAACAAACCGTTTTTGGTACGGTTTTTTC
>JAJFHY010000069.1 GCA_021775375.1 Amylibacter sp.
ACAGATTTGTCCATACATAGCCAAGCAAAGCTGAGTGCCGTCGCAAGACAGCTCAACGAACGACCCCGAAAGACGCTCGAATACGAAACACCAGCCGAGCGTTTCAATGCATGTGTTGCGTCGATCAGTTGAGACCGCCCCACACAGCGGCCATTCCCCATAATCTTCTGAACGTCTGCTAACCAAAAGCAATCTATCCCGAAATAACCAAGCGAAAACACACGCCTCGCATTCAGTAGATACGGGGCGCATTCTTTACTTCAGTATCAAAACAGCCATATGCTTTTTGTAATAAAAAAGTTATTACAATAGGTTAACTATATGTCCTATCTGGGACATTGAGGTTTTACGAAAGATTATTCTGCGTAAACAGCTCTTTCAAATCAGTCTCGGGGCGAGCACCCATATGACTGATCGCCTCGGCTGCGGCCACGCATCCCATCGTACCGCAGGTCATCAAATCGCGACCCGTTGTCAGACCGTGCATAAAGCCTGCCGCAAACAAATCACCCGCCCCTGTGGCATCAACAACCGTCGTTGCCGTTGCAAGCGCGTGGAGTTTCGTGCCGCCGTTCAGAATATAAGCCCCCTTTTCACTGGCCGTACAGGCCACAGTTTCCACTTCGCCTGCAGCAATATCCATAGCCGCTTCCAACGTGTCTGTTTGATACAAAGCCTGAATTTCATGCTCGTTACAGAACAGTAAATCCACATAGGTACGAACCAAGGCATGAAACGCATCACGGTGACGATCGACACAAAACGGATCAGAAAGCGTCAGGGCCACTTTGCCGCCCGCAGATTTAGTAGCATCAATTGCACTGATAAAAGCTTCTTGATTAGCAGGACTGTCAAACAGATAACCCTCCAGATAAACCCAGTCGGTATCTGCCAGCATATTTTTGTCCAGATCATCCGCTGACAGCTCGCATGAAACACCCAGATAAGTATTCATCGAACGCTCGCCCTCAGGGGTTACCAAAATCAGACAACGGCCTGTTTCATTCGGATGATCACTTGGGGCCTGACGGGTGACGAAATCCGTTCCTTGCGCCTGAATGTCATGGGCGAAAATACGCCCCAGTTGGTCATCACGTACCTTTGCCATAAAACCCGTACGCCCGCCAAGGGCCGCGATGCCTGCAATTGTATTGGCACCAGAGCCACCGGATACTTCCTGTGCCGGTCCCATCTTGCTATAAAGCTCCGCTGCGCGCTCGGTATCGATCAACTGCATTACACCTTTATCGATGCCCATATCAGCCAAAAAGCTGTCCTCACAATGGGCCAGAACATCCACAAGCGCGTTGCCGACGCCGACGATTTGGTACTTTTTAGTCATAGTGTTTTCTCCTCATAGGAACATAGGTCCCGTATTAAACAATTGGCGCAAATCGGTTTTCGCGCCTTACAAACATAACGGCCATGCAAGATCATCCAATGATGTGCATGCTGTTGAAACTCTGCGGGAATATTGTCTTCAATTGCGCGCTCCACTTGCACAACATCCTTACCCACTGCAACACCCGTGCGATTGCCAAAACGTAATATATGGGTGTCCACTGCTTGGGTCGGTTGCTTGAACCACATGTTCAGCACCACATTGGCAGTTTTACGCCCCACACCCGGCAGGCTTTCAAGCGCAGCCCGTGATGATGGTACGATGCCCGCGTAATCATCCACCAGTATCTGGCTCATCTTCATCACATTCTTGGCTTTTTGCCGATATAATCCGATGGTTTTGATATGCTCCGTTAAACCCTCTACCCCCAAATCCAGCATCTTTTGCGGGGTATCAACGGCCTGAAACAGTTTTTCAGTGGCTTTATTCACACCAACATCGGTCGCTTGCGCGGACAGGGCCACAGCCACCACCAACGTATAGGCGTTGGTGTGGTTCAACTCGCCCTTTGGCTCTGGTTCCTGTTCTTGGAAACGACGGAATATTTCATAAATCGTGTGATAGTCTAATTGCTTTCCCATGGGCAGTTATTGGCACATGAAATGCATAAATCCAAGCCTTTGTCGCAAGAAACGGGTGGCGATAACTTTGGCATTGGCGCATTATCGTCGCATGACACATGATCCATACCATTACGCCCTTATTGCACGCGCTATCAATCACATTGGCGACACCGTTAAGGAACAGCCAAAACTTGATGATGTTGCAGCTGCGGTCGGCCTGTCGCCGATGCATTTCCAACGGGTTTTTTCGCAATGGGCGGGTGTGAGTCCAAAACGGTTTCAACAATATTTGACGCTTAATCATGCGAAAACCCTGCTGAATGATCGTTTCACTGTATTGGAAACCTCACATGAAACAGGCCTTTCCAGCAGCAGCCGTCTACACGATCTGTTCCTGAAATGGGAAGCGATGAGTCCGGGGGAATATGCCACCAAAGGTGCTGATCTGACCATTTCTTACGGCTTCTTTGCCTCGCCCTTTGGCGAAATGCTGGTAATGGGTACAAAGCGCGGGATTTGCGGGCTTGGGTTTACCGCCGATGCAGGGCAAGAAGATGCCTTACAGGATTTACAATCACGCTGGCCGAACGCAACATATGTTGAAAACCCCGACAGTCTGGACATCACCGCAGTTCTGGACGGCCAACAGACGGCAAAATTACATCTGATCGGTGCGCCATTTCAGATCAAGGTTTGGGAAGCACTCTTAAATGTCCCTTCTGGTCAAGTCACTACCTATAGCGAGATAGCGCAATCCATTGGTCATCCAAAGGCTGTGCGTGCCGTTGGAACTGCTGTCGGGCGCAATCCGATCAGCTGGCTAATCCCCTGTCACCGCGCGTTGCGGAAATCCGGTGGACTGGGCGGTTATCATTGGGGACTTCCAGTAAAAAGAGCCTTATTGGCATGGGAATCTGCCCGTTTTGAAGCCCAAGAATAAACCGGATTCATTGCGCGAAAACACGCCAAAATTACCTTTTACACATAAAACTCTTGATATTGGCGGCTTGCACTACTTTATATATTGTAAAGTACTCTAAAATTATGAGGCCGCTATGAAACGAACAGGCAAGGCCACCGGCACAGGCATTCTATGCATTCTTATTTTATCGGCGTGTGAGACTATCGATAACAGTCCGCATGAGAACGCCATAAAAGGCGCAGGCGTAGGGGCCGCAACAGGTGCTGTCGCAGGGGCGGTTTTGGGTGATGACAAAGATGACATAATTCTTGGCACTGCAGCAGGTGCGGTTATTGGTGGCATCATCGGAAGCACCGATGATTAAATATAAACGATAATAAAAAAATACGAGGCAGATATGAAAAAAACACACAAGGCCATTGGTCTGGGTATAACTGGCGCATTCTTACTTTCCGCTTGTGCCGAAATAGAAAACAGCCCGCAGAAAAATACAGTACAAGGTGCTGGCATAGGGGCCGCAGTTGGCGCTGTTGCAGGTATGATCCTGGGTGATGACACAAAAGATGTGATGATCGGAACAGCCGCAGGCGCCGTAATCGGCGGGGTTGTCGGTAACAGACTGGACGCGCAAGAAGCCGCATTGCGCGATAGCCTGTCATCCAAAGATACAACAATCCAAAATACCGGCTCAGAGCTGATTGTAACCCTGCCTGAAGGCATCACATTCGATGTCGACAGCACATATGTTCGCAACAGTTTCCGCCCGGAAATTGCAAAAATTGCAGACAATCTACAGGAATATTCAGACACCACAGTTGATGTGATCGGCCACACAGACAGCACAGGTGCCGCAGAGTACAATCAGGCGCTTTCTGCTGATCGCGCACGATCTGTCACCAACATTCTAACGTCACAAGGTGTTGATAACGGGCGTATTGCCTCTTACGGGCGCGGGGAAAACTCACCCATTGCATCAAATGATAATGAATACGGCAAAGCTAAAAATCGTCGTGTGGAAATCGTTATCCGTCCAGAGGCTTAAGGCATCTTTAAAGAATGCCCACCTTAAGGGTCGCGAACTTCCTCCCTAGTTGCGGCCCTTCCTTTAGCTTGATATAAACGTGTATTGGTCAGATAATTTGACCAAGGCAATTTGGGGGCGCCATGCCATTTCAGAAAATAAATCAGGAACGTGTGGCCGATACGGTCATGCAGCAAATTGAAAAACTGATTTTACGCGGCATTTTGCGGCCCGGTGAACGACTGCCGTCAGAACGGGATTTATCTGAAAAAATGGGGGTCTCACGGCCGTCTTTGCGTGAAGCAATTTCCGACTTGGAAACCCGCGGACTTTTAGCG
>JAJFHY010000070.1 GCA_021775375.1 Amylibacter sp.
GCCAATTTGAAACAAAACATTTTCAACGACACCGTTACGCCGTGCCGCAACATTAGAATCAACCGTGGCAATCAACCTTGCGATTAAAGGTGTAGTGTCACCTATTTGTGCCATCTTGACTTTTTCAACAATCACTGTCGCGGCAGAGCCCTGCGCCATTACACCAACAGGCATCAGCATCAGCGTTATAGAAAGTAATATGAACTTCAGATTAAGCACATTAAACACCTTTAAAGGTTTACGTTTTTCGGTTTGACACTAGCCACTTCAACTTAAAAGGCAACGGGCACCCCCGAGAAAGTGAACATATAATAGTGCAGAATAATATTGCGATACCATTCTTCAACTACATCCAATAATAGTGGTTTTATGCCGCTACGTTCTGATTGCCTGCATATTTCTAAACGTTAAAATAGGGACGAACAAATCAACTGAAAGTCCCTTGAGATGAACACTGTCGTCGCCCAGTTTGTCGAAAACCTATCGCCCAAAGTGAAAAACACACTTCAGGGTACAGCCAAGCTTGTGATTAAAGATCAGGGATGCGTCATGCTTGATAACACAGGTGCGCGCGCCGGTGACGATGATGCCGATGTGACTTTAATTGCTTCAGAAGCTTTGTTTCGGGCAATACTGGATGGCAGTCAAAATCCTGCAATGGCATTCATGTCAGGCAAACTGAAAGTGGACGGCAGCTCTATGCGTGCATTGAAAGTCAGCGATATTCTGACTAAGGCCTGTTGACGTTTACCACACTGGATCAGTTTACTCCTATTTCGTGTCCTGCCATGAATTAAAGCACAGGAATATCTGGATATTTCAAGCTTTAATGAAGCCGTAGGGCGCGAAATAGGGGTAAACCCGTAGGGCGGGGCGTATTTTGTTCAGAATTTTTCCAATAATCTGCGATGTAGCCGCAGTACACCTTGCAATTATTGGAAAAATTCTGAACAAAATACACCTCCGCTGATCCGGTGTGGTAAACGTCAACAGGCCTTAGACATCCGTGACACCAGCTTCGGCAAATGTAGCCATGCCAGAATGACAAGCCACCGCACCTTGTAAAATGCCTATCGCCAAAGCAGCACCTGAACCTTCGCCCAAACGCAAGCCAAGGGATAACAACGGGTCTTTGCCAATATTTTTCAAAACTTTGGCATGTGCGCCTTCGGCGGATAAATGTCCTGCAACCGTATGATCCAATGCACCTTTTTGGGTATTTTCCAGACAGGCAGCCGCGGCCGAGCAGATAAAACCGTCAAGAATAACGGGAATGGATTTGGCCCGCGCGCTGGCGATTGCACCTGCCATGGCTGCCAGCTCTCGCCCGCCCAAACAGCGCAAAGCCTCCAGGCCATTTCCAGCAGCGGATGGGTTTGCAGCCAATCCTTCGCTTACAACACGCGCTTTTAAGGCCAAACCGTCATCCGTAACTCCGGTTCCGCGTCCGACCCATTCTTCGGCATTGCCGCCAAATAATGCGCATGCGATAGCAGCGGCAGATGTTGTATTGCCAATGCCCATCTCACCCGCAACCAATAAGTCAGTGCCCTTATCAACGGCGTTCCAGCCTGTTTGCAAGGCGGCAATCACGCCCGCCTCGGACATTGCCGGGCCTTTTGTAAAGTCATCGGTCGGGGTATCGAGATCAAGTCCGCGCACAGTTAAGTTTGCGCCAAATGTTTTGCACATTTGGTTAATCGCCGCCCCGCCATGTTGAAAATTCAACACCATTTGCGCCGTTACTTCAGGTGGAAATGCCGAAACGCCTTGTGCAGCAACCCCATGATTTCCTGCAAAAACAACAGCTTGTGGCGATTTTATAACAGGTGCAGCTTGCCCGCGCCAACCTGCATACCAAATGGCCACATCTTCCAACCGTCCCAAAGCACCGGGGGGTTTGGTTAATTGCCCGTTTCGGTCTTGTGCGGCTTTCAGCGCATCACAATTGGCCTGCGGTTGAGCCTTTAATACAGCTTTGAATTCAACCAGTGTATGAAACGGGGCATTAGACATGTATCTTTTTTCCATCTATTCTTATGATACAATCATCTAACTGCATTTTAATTGTGCGGAAACACCAATTGCGAAGGCAAATAAAAAATGACCGACATTTCTAAAGCTCAAGCCTATATCCTGATGGATATTACAACCGCTTTTAGCCTGCTGACCCGCATACCCGTTCCTGTTGATCACGAAATTGCAGGTGAACGCGCAGCGATTGCCACATGGGCCTATCCATTGGTTGGTGCCGCACTCGGCCTGATTGCAGGTATTATCGGCAGCCTATTATACTGGTTCGGGGCTCCCGGCAGTTTGGCCGCAATCGCAGCATTGGTGACATTGGTCATGCTGACAGGCGGCATGCACGAAGACGGTTTGTCCGATTGTGCTGACGGCTTTGGCGGGGCAATGGAAAAAGAACGGCGTTTGGAAATCATGAAAGACAGCCGTATCGGTGCATTCGGTGCCATTGCTTTGATCCTGTTCATACTGGGTCGCTATTCCAGCATGGAGGTTTTGATATATGCGTCCTTCATCCCGCCATTAATAGCGGTCGGAGCGGCTAGCAGGTTGCCTATGGTTCTGGCTATGTATGCAATGCAAAATGCACGCGGCGAAGGTCTGTCGGCCTCTGTTGGTAAACCACCCGAAACATCACTGGCCATTGCGATCGCCCTGACCTTAGTGATTTGCTTTATATGTCTTGGCCTGTCAGGCATCTTTGTCTTTGGATGGGCGATGATTGCCGCGATTATTATGGCATATCTGGCGCAACGCGCTATCGGCGGGCAAACCGGTGATGTGTTGGGAGCCATGCAGCAATGGGCAGAACTGGCCGCATTGGGCGCCGCAGTGGCTGCATTAACATAGAACCGCAACCCCCCATGGTTACAGGGATTGCGGCTTGTTAAAAAATATTAATATGCTTTAGGCCGCAATCACGACCCGCGACAATAGAACTTCGGTGATCTCATCTTGGGCCAACATTTCGTCAACACCGTTCACAACCGATACTTCACGTGACAAGCGTTCCAGTGCTGCTTCATAAAGCTGGCGTTCGGAATAAGATTGTTCACGTTGTTCATCATTGCGGTGTAAGTCACGCACCACTTCGGCAATAGAGATCAGGTCGCCGGAATTGATCTTGGCTTCGTATTCCTGCGCACGGCGTGACCACATTGCGCGTTTCACACGTGCACGGCCTTTGAGCGTTACCATCGCTTTGGCAACCAGTTCTGGTGATGACAAGCTACGCAAGCCGACAGATTCAACTTTCATCGTTGGCACCCGCAAAGTCATTTTGTCTTTCTCGAAAATAATAACGAATAGCTCTAACTTCGCACCAAGCACCTCTTGTTCTTCAACATCAATAATCTGCCCAACTCCGTGAGAGGGGTAAATGACATAATCGTTCAAATTGAACCCTGCGATTTTTTTAAATTTGGCCATGTTATTCGTCCTTTGTATTACGCTCTGCACATAAAGCATCCCCCTTGCACAAAATGTGCAAAATAGGTGGTTTATTGTTAGCTGGCATTAGATTGTCAGTAGCATTTACTGATAGTTGTCCTGTTTGTCTGGCATTATTATATCATAAAAACAGACACTTTCCCAGAGGGCATAAAACCTAATAAAATATAGTGTTTTACGGCCAAAGTAAAAGATTATGCTGCACTCAGAGAATCGCGTTTATCCGCCTTCGCCGGGATTAGGCGAAAAGTATTTCTCTAGCTTGCCTTCTTCACCATCACGTTCTTCTGCATTGGGCAACTGGTCTTTCTTGGTGATGATCACCGGCCATTTTTCAGAATACTCCCTGTTAAACTCGACCCATTTTTCCATATCAGGCTCTGTATCAGGGCGGATCGCATCTGCAGGGCATTCCGGTTCGCACACGCCGCAATCGATACACTCATCGGGGTGGATCACCAGCATATTCTCGCCTTCATAAAAGCAATCAACCGGGCACACCTCTACACAGTCAGTGTATTTGCAAGCAATGCAGGCGTCGTTAACGATGTAAGTCATGGGTCAAAATCCTAGTCTCTACTGACGCAGTTCTATTGTCCTATATGGGCCGTTTTAAGATCATTCAAGACGCTTTGCATCAAAAGCGGCAGTCTGACGCCGTTCTTTTGCGCTTGGACGACCTTTTCCTTCATATCTCGGATTTGGCGGAACAAATTCCCGTCGCGCGCGTGGTGGCGAGCTATCCTTATACAATAATTGCGCTTCGGGCGCTGATCCACGCCGCGCGCCAAGATCCAGAACCTTTATCACACGGGGCTGACCCGCTTTGATAAATGTCAGCACATCACCCAAAACCACGCCATGTGCGGGTTTGCTGATCTTCACATCATTCACACAAACCTTACCTTCGGACACTTGTTTCGCGCATAAGCTGCGCGATTTATAAAACCGCGCATACAAAAGCCATTTATCAATGCGCTGCGTATCTGCCATTGGTGCCTATGTTTTGTTCTTCAATGCCAAAAGTGCTGCAAATGGATTATCCGGGTCAATTGGTTTTTCTTTGCGTGGTGGTGACGCGGAATGGCGATTGGGGCCACTTGGCTTACCGGCGGGCTTGCCTTTGGGCTTATGGGGTTTGGCCCGTTGTTGGGATTGCGGGCGGGCCGCAGGACGTGCCTTTGGAACCCATTTGAAGATATAAAACACTTCTTTAGTGTCTTCTTCAGTTTCTTTGCTGGCTTCATCTTCTACTGAAACGGGCGCGACTTTTGGCGTGTCAGGTTTTTCTTCTACAGTGCCGGTTTCATCAGGTTTCGCCTCGATCACAGGCTTAACCTTATCGCGCTCATCTTTTTCTGCGGTATAACCAAGGCCTTGCATCAAATCTGCAAACTGTTCCAGTGTCATACCCGTTATTGACAACATATCAGGGTTGGCTTCAAAGCCGCCTTTTACATCAAATCCACGGATCATGTCGGCAAGACGTTCCAACATATCAATGCGAATGGCCCGTTCACCTGCCAAACGATATCCCGCACGTGGATAATAGCCTTTGGGGGCATCGATCATTGCGGGGACCGTCACCAGCCCGGCAGGTGGTGCTTCGGGGAACTCGTCCAGATTTTCAAACAAAGACCACAAAACCAGACGCAGGCGCGTTGGCGCAGGCTTTAGCATCAGGTGATGGAAAATCGTATATTGCCCAAACCGGATACCGTGTTTACGCAACGTGCCGCGCTGATCCTGATCCAATGACTTGATGTCAGTGGCAATCGCCGAACGCGGTATAACGCCAAGACTTTCTGCCAGACGGAACGCCACACCTTTGGCAAGGCCAGGCAGTGCTTCGTCGTTCTTCATTGTGATCAAATGTTCAAAAGCGGCGGTGATTTTACGGTCCATAAAGTGGCCAAGACGTTTGCGCAGTTTATCCGCAACCGCGTCACCAGCTTCTTCGTCAACAAAGACAGTAATGCCGGGCGTCATAATATCATCGCCCTTGACCAGTTTCCCAACCGCGTGCTCGCCCCACATCAGGCCGCCTTGTTCGGTAAAATCAAACTCGGTGTCCGGTGCGTTGTAAAACCGGTCGGACCGCAGGCTGAATTCCGGTTGCAATGCCTGAAAAGCGGCACTGCGCAGGGTTTTGGCCTGTTCCGCATCAGCGGATTTGTCCATTTCAAATCGAAATCCGTTCAGCTTACCTACAAATTCACCTTCAATGGTTACTTCGCCGTCTTTGTTTACTTCAGCCACCATGGCCTCCTTTTGCTTCAATCGCCGCATCAAGATAGAGGTGCGCCGATCGACAAATCGTTTTGTTAATGCACTGTGCAGCGCATCTGATAGTCGGTCTTCTACTGCACGTGTTTCATCACGCCAATAGTTTTCGTCCGATAACCAGCCTTTTCTTTGTGTCACATAGGTCCATGTGCGGATATATGCCAATCTTTTCGATATAGCGTCAATATCTCCATGGGTTTTATCAATGCGCCGCACACGCTCGGCAAACCAAGGTGTTGAGATTTCACCTGCATCCGCCAGAAATTCGAACATTTTTCCGACAATTGCCACATGTTCGTTATGCGAGACCTGCCTGAAATCGGGTAATTGGCAGGTTTCCCATAAAAGTTTAACGTCTTTTGGACCTTGCACACGATCTATAATTTCCGGCAACTCTGATAGGCTGCGCAAGGTCAGATGATCCTCTGCTTCCCGGGCTTTCATCAACACGGGGTTATCGCTTGACTGTTCCAATGATCGCAACAACGTTGCCACAGTGCCAAACTCAAGCCGCGAATTGCGCCATTGCAGTTTTTGAATGGGTGTAAAGCGGTGATTTTCGATCGCCTCGACGACTTCATCTTCAAGCGGACGGGCTTCACCTGTCACACCAAACGTCCCCGGGCTTTGATAGCGCCCTGCGCGGCCAGCGATTTGCGCCAGTTCATTTGGCATTAAGCGGCGCATTTTGCGGCCGTCGAATTTTGATGTGCCCGAAAAGGCCACATGATCAATATCCAGATTTAGCCCCATGCCGATGGCATCGGTTGCAACCAGATAATCCACGTCACCGTTTTCATACATCTCGACTTGTGCGTTGCGAGCGCGCGGCGACAATGCACCCATCACCACAGCCGCCCCACCCTTTTGGCGGCGCAGCAGCTCGGCGATGGAATAGACGTTATCGACCGAGAAACCAACAATGGCTGAACGTGTCGGCATCCGCGAAATCTTCTTTGTCCCGGCATATGCCAGTTCTGAAAACCGGTCGCGCCTCAGGAAATCCGCCTCGGGTACCAGTTTTGCAATCACACCCCACATCGCATCAGATCCTAAAAACAGGGTTTCCGATAGACCGCGCAAATTAAGCATGCGGTCAGTAAACACGTGGCCGCGTTCGGGGTCAGCACAAAGTTGCACTTCGTCAATGGCAACAAATTCCGCACCCAAACTGGTCGGCATCGCTTCCACCGTACACACCCAATAGGCTGCACGTGGTGGCACGATACGTTCTTCGCCTGTGATAAGCGCCACAACAGACGGGCCGCGTTTGGCGACTATGCGGTCATAAACTTCACGTGCAAGCAAGCGCAAAGGCAGGCCGATCACACCACTGCGATAGGCCAGCATCCGTTCGATAGCATAATGGGTTTTTCCGGTGTTGGTCGGGCCAAGCACTGCGCAAATGCGCGACGGCTGGGGCATTATTGTCTTATCCTTGGGTTATATCGAAGTACCTTTAACTTCGATCTCCAGTCTTTCAATGGCTTCTTTAATACCATCTTGATGTGGATGCACCTCTAAAGCACGCCGATAGATAGTTAATGCGTTATTTGGCTGATCAAGCTGTTCCATGATTGCACCCAATCCCGCCATAGCCCCGAAATGGCGTGGGTTTAGCAATAGGGTTTGGCGGATATCGGAAATCGACAGCCCATATTCATCCATCATATAAAAGACTGTTGCACGTTTATTCCATGCTTCGGCAAAATCCGGCGCATGATCAATAACGGCTGAAAAATGTTCAACAGCAACATGCAACTGCCCATGTTGCATAGCTTGTATCCCGCGTTGCAACAAATGATCCATCGCAGCAGAACCTGATTTTGACCACTCGTGCCATATATTTCGCTCGGTAGTCTCCCAATCCGTATTTTCCGGATCCTCCAGTTCCAAAAATAATGTGTCCAGCTCTGTCGTTTGTGCATAAACGTGATTATTATCACTGATAATGAAAAATAACGCAGCGGAATAAAGTACGACGCGCATCAAAGACTTTAAATTTTGCAAATTTACTTTCATGTTAGTATCAGGCTATCTCAACCACGCAAGAATGCGAAGAATTTTTTAAGATCACGGAGACACAAATGAGTGACGTAATAACAAAAGCAATTGAAGCTTTAAATGATAAAATGGGTGATGATGGCTTTGATGGCTCTATCAAGGTGGACATCGATGGTGAAGGTTGCATCATGATCGATGAAAATGGCGTGCGTGCCGGGGATGAAGATGCGGATTGCACTTTGACCGCGGATGCAGAGACATTTCAAGGTATGTTGTCAGGCGACGTGAACCCGACAAGCGCCTTTATGTCAGGCGGCCTGCAAGTAGACGGCGACATGAGTGCCGCTATGAAACTGGGAGCCCTTTTGTCATAACATGACCGACGCACCGCTTTTTAACGATATTGCACGCGCCCCAAAAGGTGGCATCGCGCAGTGGCGCACTTGCGAAGACGGAGTCCGCATTCGTGTTGCGACATGGAAGAAAGGGACAAAAGGGACGATCCTGATTTTTCCCGGACGCACTGAGTTCATTGAAAAATACGGCCCAACAGTCCAATATATTCTGGATATGGGGTATTCAGCGGCTGTTCTTGATTGGCGCGGGCAAGGTCTGGCTGATCGCATCGCGGCAAATCACCAATTGGGCCATATAAAGCATTTTCATGATTTTCAGCGCGATGTTGCCGAATTCCTCCGCGCCGTGCAGGATGCGGGCTTACCTGACGCACATGCACTCATAGGCCACTCCATGGGTGGGACAATTGCGTTGCGTGCATTACACAATGGCTTACCTGTTGAAAACGTGATTTTTTCGGCGCCGATGTGGGGCATCTACGTTGCACCTTTGCTGCGCCTACCCGCCAAATTAATCACAGACATCGGCCCTTTGATCGGTCTGGCAAAAAGATTTTCACCGAACACAAATCCAGATAACTATGTTCAGGTTAACCCGTTTGAAGGCAACGTTTTGACGAATGATGCGAAGACCTATCACTGGTTAACAGAACAGCTGAACGCACATCCTGAATTGGGAATTGGCGGGCCAAGCATAAATTGGTTACATCAGGCCTTTGTGGAATGCGCAAAATTGCGTCGTTTGCCACCCCCCAAACAAAAGTGCCTGTGCATGTTAGGCGGCGAGGAAGCGATAGTTTCGCCAAAGGCAATCAACAGAATTATGGCAAATTGGCCGAATGGAAAACTTGTCAATATTGACGGCGCCCAGCATGAAATTTTAATGGAAGAACAACATGTTCTGGATCTAGCGTGGGATGAAATAAACCGCTTTTTAGCGACTTAATAATGCCAAAGCCTGACTGTGCACCCGTGCATCCCCTGCCGCAATTACCTGCCCGCCCATATGCGCAGGACCGCCTTGCCAATCGGTAACAATACCACCTGCATTTTGAATGCAGGCCATCGGGCCCTGAATGTCAAATGCGTTCAAGCCTGCCTCGATAACCAGGTCTATCTGACCTGCGGCCACCAGTGCATATGCATAACAATCTGTACCATAACGCGTCAGTTTTGCTTGCACCGAGACCCGCTGAAAAGCGGCAATCTCATAAGCTGTGCCGATATCGGGCATTGTTGAAAAAAGAATCGCATCAGATAGGGTCGCACATTTACGCACGGATATGGTGTTGGTCTGACCTACGCGTGCCCAGTTTGCCTGTCCAAACCCGCCTGAAAACCTCTCGCCTGTAAAGGGTTGGTCGACAATACCCAAAATTGGCCCTTGGCCCGCGTCCAATCCGATCAACACACCCCAAGTCGGTGTCCCGCTGATAAATGCGCGCGTGCCATCTATCGGGTCAAGCACCCATGTCAAACCGCTTGTACCCGCGACATCATCATATTCTTCGCCCATAATTCCATCATCAGGGCGGCGTTCTGCCAATATGCGGCGCATTTCGCCCTCAATGGATTTATCTGCAATCGTGACAGGGTCAAATCCCTGATCCAGTTTGTTTTCCAACTCCTGTTCAGATGCCCTAAAATACTGCAAAGCGATAGGCCTTGCAGCATCAGCCAGTTCATGAGCCACATTCCACAGCTCTGCTTTTTGTGATTTTGAAATATCGGACATAAAAAACTCCAGCTAGACATGCATCTAACTGGAGTTTTCATATTGCTGGGCAGGGGTCAACCTATGACCATATCAAAATTACGTTTACTCGTTACACATATGTCCCTGACACCTTGAAGGTATATACTTACTCTACTGCTTACTCGCTACATGGCCCCCACCAAAATCTTTACGCTACGTCGCTTAGGACCCGCGCCAAATCAAAAAGCTTACGGCGTTGGTTTTCCGGTATCGCATAATATGAGCGTACCAGCTCCAATGCCTCTTTATCTGCCAACAGATCGCCCTGACCGCCGGCATTGCCTTTTGCGCTGCCGGAAGGTGCTGCCGTGTCATCATATCCCTCAAAGAAGAACATGATCGGTACACCCAATGCATCGGCAATATCCCAAAGACGCGATGCACTGATCCGGTTCATACCCGTTTCGTATTTTTGAATTTGCTGGAACTTAATACCAACTGCTTCGCCAAGCTGTTGTTGGCTAAAACCAACCATCCAGCGTCGCTGCCGTACTCGCTTACCAACATATTCATCTACAGGATGTGCCATTGTCTGCTTCCTCGCTTACCACTTAAGGTAATATAGCGTTGCAAACTGTTTATTACATTCACTGATGTGCAAAAAAAGATTTTAATTACACTTTATACTACTTAAAATATTGATATTGTTATATTATATTTTTTATATTCGTGAATTGTAAACCGCGCCACCCTCAATTACAAGGAGAACTCCTAAACAAAGGTTAGTTTACTAAAAATTCCGTATTTGCATAATGCAACTATCCTAACGTAAACTTCATTGCATTTTGCAAAGTATTTTCACAAGCCTATAAAAAGAATCATCACCTTGGCGCTCAACTCGTGGTTCTGTTGCATTCAGGTAAATCGAAGGCCGGAACCGAATACATGACTAAATTCCTATATACTTTATTGTTCAGCGTCTGTCTTATCGGTTCAAACGGACTGCTATTATCACCACTTCTCGCCGCCATTGGCCCAGATTTGCAGGCATCTCTATCCCAATTATCTCGGGCTGTTGCCGCATATGGCGCAGGCTCTGCTTTGGCTGCAATCTGGCTGGGTCGTTATCTGGATGGTTTTGGCATGAACCGCGCCCTTTTCTATGCAATGGCGGTCGCAGGTGGTTCGCAAATTTTAGCGGCTTTCACACAGGGCTGGATATCACTTGCCATATTGCAAATGTTGGCAGGGTCAGCCGCCGGCATCGCTTTGCCGTCGATTTACGGCTTGGCAACAACCGTAGCCCCAAAAGGCAAAGAAGCCCAAACCCTTAGCCGTGTCACATTGGGGTGGTCATTATCATTGGTCGCCGCCGTTCCATTAGCTGCATTTCTTGCGGATGCATTCAGCTGGCGCATCACCTTGGTGATGTTTGGATCATTACACATCATGATGCTGATACCATTAAGTATCTTCAGGTCCGCCCCGACCCCATCGCAAACGAAATTCAACTTGCTGACACCGTTCACACTTAAGGGCAGCTTTTCGATCTATGCTATTAATTTTCTATTCATGGGTTGTTTTTACGGCATCTATGCCTTTAGCGGCGCACACGCCGTCACGGGCTTTGGCCAAAGCACCGCCTATGCGGGTTTGATCGCATTGATTTACGGCTTAGGTTTCGGCGCTGCCAGCTTTTTTGCTAACCTACTGGACAGATTACCCCCCAATGTCACCATGCCGTGCAGTTTATTGTTCGCAACAGTGGTAATCTGCAGCATTGTAATAGCACCAAGCTACCAAGCGTTCCTGATGGTTTTCGCGATCTGGGGTTTCATGAACCACTTGATCCTGAATTTGATCCTGACACGTATCAGCGATTTGTCAGCAACCCACAAAGGCGCAACATTGGCGATGTATAGCGGGATTACCTATATTGCCTCTATGGTGGCAATATTCGGATTTGGCAGTCTTATCGAAACCCACGGCTATATACAGATCGTGCTGTTAGCCGCAGGTTTTCAATTTTGTGCGTTTGTGATTGCTATGGTTTTCAAAAAACCGGCAAAGGTTTAGCTTGCAACCTTGGACATACGCTTGCGATCATTGCTATCCAAGTGGCGTTTGCGCAACCGAACAGAGTTCGGCGTCACTTCCACCAGTTCATCATTATCAATGTATGCAATGGCTTCTTCCAGTGACATCTGTATCGGGGTCGTCAGGCGCACAGCCTCATCCGTACCGGATGCCCGCACGTTGGTCAGTTTCTTACCTTTTAACGGGTTCACTTCCAGATCGTTTTCACGGTTATGCTCGCCAATGATCATGCCGGTGTAAACGTCTTCTTGCGCACCGATAAAGAACTTACCGCGGTCTTCTAGGTTGAAGATCGCATAAGATACAGATTGGCCATTTTCCATGGATATCAGCACACCTGAACGGCGACCGGGAATAGGCCCTTTGTATGGTGCCCAACCGTGGAATACACGGTTCAGAACGCCTGTGCCGCGCGTGTCAGTCATAAACTCGCCGTGATAACCGATCAGGCCCCGTGCAGGGACATGTGCGATTATGCGTGTCTTTCCGACACCCGCAGGTTTCATCTCGGTCATCTCACCGCGGCGGTGACCGGTGATTTTTTCAATCACAGCACCAGAGTATTCGTCATCAACATCAATGGTCACCTCTTCAATAGGTTCCATTTTCTGACCGTTTTCTTCCTGGAACAGCACTTGCGGGCGGGAAATCGATAATTCAAACCCTTCGCGGCGCATGTTTTCAATTAGAACACCCATTTGCAACTCGCCACGGCCCGCCACTTCAAAGGCTTCGCCCCCCGGTGTGTCGCTGACTTTAATCGCAACATTAGATTCGGCTTCTTTCATCAAGCGATCACGTATCACGCGCGATTGAACTTTTTTACCGTCACGCCCGGCCAATGGGCTGGTATTGATGCCAAAAGTAACAGAGATGGTTGGCGGATCAATCGGTTGTGCAGGAATTGCTTCGCTTACGGACGTTTCAGCCAATGTATCGGCCACTGTTGCTTTCGACATGCCGGCAATAGAAACGATGTCACCAGCTTCGGCCACATCAATCGCAGTTTGCTCCAACCCGCGAAACGCAAGGATTTTTGTTACACGGAAATTTTCGATCAAAGTTCCGTCGCGGCTCATCGCTTTGATGGTTTGACCCGCTTTCAGCTTCCCGGTTTCCACACGGCCCGTCAAAAGGCGCCCCAGAAACGGGTCGCCGCCCAAAGTCGTGGCTAGCATTGTGAACGGTTTGTCCTGTTCAGCAATTTGTGCAGGTGCCGGAACATGTTCAATAATTAGATCAAACAAAGCATCCAGATTTTTGCGCGGTCCATCCAGCTCCATATCGGCCCAGCCAGAGCGGCCGGAGGCATACATATTCGGGAAATCAAGCTGCTCATCCGTGGCGTCCAAATTGGCGAACAGATCAAAACAATCGTCCAGCGCCTGATCAGGCTCACCGTCCGGCTTATCAACCTTGTTGACCACCACAATCGGGCGCAAGCCCAGCGCAAGGGCTTTTGACGTTACGAATTTTGTTTGCGGCATAGGCCCTTCGGCGGCATCGACCAATAAAACAACGCCATCAACCATAGATAAGATACGTTCCACTTCACCACCGAAATCGGCGTGACCCGGCGTGTCAACGATATTGATACGTGTACCCTTCCATACTACAGACGTAGGCTTGGCAAAAATCGTAATGCCACGTTCACGCTCCAGATCGTTACTGTCCATCGCACGTTCGGTCGTGGCTTCATTTTCGCGGTAGATACCGGATTGCTTAAGCAACTCGTCCACCAATGTGGTTTTGCCGTGATCAACGTGGGCAATAATAGCAATATTTCGTAAATCCATGATACGCGCCTTTTAGGGGGTGTTGGGTGTTTCACGCGCCCTTAGACCAGATAGGGGTGAATGGCTAGTAAAAAAGAGCAATCTCTGAGATAGCCTCATCAACAAGAAGGCCAATTCCCAAGCCACAGCAAACCGGAACAGAGTATAGACAGATACTTGATGAAGGATTAGCGTTGCCCTGACAAAACACATCGAAATGGGAATAGCATGATAAACAATAACGTAAGTTGGATACTGGAGCTCGATATCAATGACGGCAAGAGCGACGATTTCAAAGCATTGATGGCTGAAATGGTCACCGCCACAAAAGCCAACGAACCAGACGCGCTGAATTACGAATGGTTTATCAGCGGCGACGACAAACACTGCCACATATATGAACGTTATAGTGATAGTGCCGCGACGATGACCCACCTTGGAAACTTCGGTGCGAAATTTGCCGAACGGTTTTTAGGGATGGTAGCACCCACAAGATTGACCGTGTACGGCGACCCAAGTAGCGAAGCGCGCGTAGCATTAGCTGGACTAGGCGCTGTCCATATGGAGCTGCTAGGCGGTTTCGCGCGATAATCAATAAGCCTGCGCCAGAGTGTGTTCTCGGCGTGGGTGCATCTAATTATCAATCACTGGATTAAAATGGAATGCCCGCTCAGGCACATGATAATTTTACTTTGCCCAAATTGTGAAAAATTTTGTTTCAGCCGACTGTTCGTAGTTTTCCCATATATCTGCAAAAGAAGGGTCTTCGGATAAAAAAGCGATATAGTCAAAGTTTGGGTCATTTATATA
>JAJFHY010000008.1 GCA_021775375.1 Amylibacter sp.
AAGGATATGATTTGGCAGCTTTGATCGCGGGCACCCCATGCGAACCTATCGCAAATTCAGGACATCTTCTTCAAGAAGATTGTCCAGAGGCGATTGTGGCCGCAATGCTCAAATAGATGGATGTTGCGTCGATCAGTTGAGCTCACCCGACAAACCTGCCGTTCGAATGCAGCCGCGCAACTTCGACTTTGAGCCAGTTGCTACCAGTCCGGTCATCACCCGGTCACCGTTACCAAATTCGACGATACTCCATAAAACTGAACCAAATTCCACAATCGCCCTACCCTACCCATGCAATGGAAAGATCATAGCGACGAGCTTCTTCTCTATCCTTGTATGTACGGCGACGAATGCGTTCGCGTTTCACAAGATTGAAGAAGCTTTCGGCAACAGACACACACTATGGTTCTGGCAATCCAAGCGTTGCAAGTGCAGCCGCCTTGCTGGAACGCTCGATCTCGTCAGCGGAGGGGCTCGTTCCTACGGCACGCGCGAGTGTCAGCCCGCCAATTAGTGTGGAAAGAAACGCCCATGCTCTTGTTTCCTGTTCATGCGTTGGAACATTGTTTGGCAGATTTCTCGCAATCTCTTTTACAATTCGGCCCATCAGAGTGGCGTACTCTGATTGCACTTCTGGATCTGCCCTAACTACATCCGGCGTCAAACTAGTCATGGCACAGCCGCATTCAATATCAAGCCGATGATCGCGTCCAAGATAGTAGTCCGCAAAGGCAGCTGGCCACTGGTTACCGTGCGTCTTACGATATTCAGGCAGTGCGACAAGGACCTCCTCAAGACCGGCGACAAGTGCAGTGCTGAACGCGTCATTCTTGGATTTTAAATGGGCATAGAATGCACCAGAAGTAACACCGGCGTCTTTCGCAATTGTGTCAACCCCGATCCCGGCATAGCCCTCTCTTCGAAAAGCTCTACTCGACGATTCCAGCAGTTTGATCTTGGTTGCTTCTGATTTTTTCATATGTATTTCACGCTCTTACTTAATAATATAACGTACGTTATATTTTATGATTGACAGCAGCTATCTATAGAAATAGCAATATATAGAGATCGTTATATTTCGATGCACACCCAAAAGCAACCACCATGATATGTGGTGCCAATTCTAAGGAGATGACCACATGACTTCACGTGTGCCACGACATGCGCCTGGCGGACTTGATCCAATTTCACGGCGCAAAGTTACCGCGGCGCTGGCCGCTTTTCCCTTCGCGGCGATTGGGCTTTCTGTCCGCACCACACCCGCGACTGCACAAACCAACCAAAAGGAACTGCAACCTATGACACCTAACGCCTTTGTTTACACTGAACTGCAAGCCTCGGTACCATTTGCCGACGTACCGTGGAAAGATCTAAACGCCGCCATCGCAACCCAACCTGGGTTTATTGACAAGACATGGTTTTCTGGGGTGGGAAATCATTCCGTCGGCGGGCTCTATGGCTTTACCAGCGTCGAAGATGCCCTTCACTACTGCACGGATTTTTTCCCTGCTCTGGCCCGTGATTTCGGCGTTGCGCAAACAACCCGCGTTTTTGACAATCAGGCCACCGCCGAGGCCAGTGCCGACATGGGTGCGCCCCATTTCGGTGGGCAAGTCACGGCCGAACCGGGGGCATTTGTCTACACTGAAGTGCAGGTGGCCGTCCCATTTGAAAATGCGCCTTGGCGCGACCGAAACCCGGTACTGCGTAAGCAGAAAGGGCTATTGTCCAAAATTTGGCTAAGCGGGCGTAACACAAACACGCTGGGCGGAGTGGACGCATTTGACACTGTTGAAAACGCGTTGGACTTTGCTATCAATGAATTCCCGAAAACGGCGTCCTCGATGAACGCTGCCTTCTATACGCGCGTATTTGATGCACGTGTCACCGAGGACGCAAGTCGTGGCCTCAAATCTCCCTACTACCTTTAATCCCTAAACTGAACGGAAATAACATGAAACTGAACTCTTTTTCTGGTGCCATAATGGCCCTCGCGATGTCGTCGACTGCAGCCATGGCTGCCGAATGCTTTCAAATGGGCGGCGTTGCCATCCCCAACTTCTTTAGCGAAGGCGAAGGTCAGCCCATGATCATTTCGGCTGTTCTGACCGGCTCTGTTCAGACTGCCGCGGGTAAGATCACTGCCACTCGTGAGACCGAAACGGGCCTTGAGATGGACATGGAACACTATTTTGGTCGTAGCGACGGCGGCGCGTTCCAAACAAATGATCTGGGTATTCTGACTGCTGTGCCGGGTAAACCTGGTCGCTATATGATCGAGATTACCTACGACATTCAGGAAGAAAACACACGCGGCACCATGAAGGGCTACTCAGGCCAATTCCAGAGCTACGGTCTTGTTGACTTGCGCGACGGCGACAACCTTGTCGGGCTGGTGCGCTACGACGGTGAAATCTGCCGCTAAATTTACTTTCTGGGGGCGGTATACTCCGCCCCCGTCCATATGACTAGTCAGGCGCACAGGGGTTTCAATTGATGGGCTTGATAATTTGAAACGCTGGATGAGTGCGATGGATGATCGAAGCGCTTTCAGGCAAGGTATTAACGTTCCTCCAAAAGAAGATAAGGTTTCTTATGTTGTCAGAGCTGAAAAATAGCAAAATTCGTGGAAAGATAAGAATAGGATAAAACATGTCTGAAATGATCAAAGGAAAATGCCTTTGCGGTAATGTGGAATATGAAATTGAGAATAGCTTTAATCAATTTTATATTTGTCATTGCGAGCAATGCCGTAAAACAACGGGATCCGCTTATGCATCAAATCTTTTTGGTGACCCATTACAATTTAAGATTATTTCTGGTTCGAAAAACATAAAAAGATTTGATCATAGTGAACGTGGATTCACCAAAGCCTTTTGTACGGGATGCGGTTCCGGCGTGCCGTATTTAAATTCTGCAGGAGATTCTATAGTTGTTCCTGCTGGATCATTGGATGAAGAGCCAAAGTTTAGCGCGAAAAACGTAATCTTTAATAAAGAAAAAGCCAAGTGGTGCTCAAAGAGTGAAAACGATTCATATTTTGACGGGTTTCCAGTATAATTTAACAATAATAAAATATTCACAAAGGACGTTATTAATGATTACTTGTTACGTAAAATATCAGATTGATCCTGATAAAATTGATGCATTTGAATCCTATGCAAAACTATGGATTCCATTGGTAGAACGATTTGGTGGCACACACCATGGTTACTTTTTGCCTCATGAGAGTGACAATGATTTAGCTGTAACGTTATTTTCATTCCCATCCTTATCGGCTTATGAGACGTATAGAAAAGATAGTATGGAAGATGAAGAGTGTATTGCCGCTTATAATTTAGCGAATAGCACAAAATGCATTATCCGATACGATAGACAATTTCTGCGTCCAGTATTTAGCTGAAATTAATTGTTGGTGGTGACAAGGTCTTTGACATTGTCAGAGAAGATTGATCCAATTATTGTAGGGTGCGATAGAAGAAGCACATTTGGGAATATAGTGCGGGAAATCTTCGATGAGGCATTAGATAAAGACCCAACTATAGATAAAAAACTTAAAGAAGTTGGCAGTAGTTTTTTCTCGATCTTAATTTCAGGCCACATATATCGCGGCCACGGCTCGATAACGATTCACAAGTGCGATTTGCCAAATGCATTAAACGTACCCAACATTATCGATGACAAATGTGATTTTCTATTCAGCAAGTACTCCCAAAGCAGTTCAGGATATTCCTGTGACACAGCCTCTTTGACTGATGGACGAGTAGATAACGCTGTTCGCCAAGATTGCACCTTAACCTTCCCAGTTAAGACGCCGAAATCTCCGATTACATCGAATGTATCATAATAACGGAAGACTGGACCAAATACTGCATCAACAAGCGTAAATTTGTCTCCTGCAAAATAGGGCCCATCTCCCAATTGTTCCTCCAGCGTAGCAAATTTAGCGTTCAAAGACTCAATCTTATCGTCAAAGACATCTGCATCTTTGGTGGCGTAAAAACCTGCAATGTCGTTCAAGATCGAAGATCCGAATTCGATCCAGCCACGATGCTGAGCACGGGTCATAGTATCATCGGGATGGAGGGGCGCAGGTTGGGTTTCTTCAAGATATTCAAGAATAGCAGCTGATTCAAAGATCGGCTGATCATTGGCTGTCAAAACGGGTGTCTTTCCCAGTGGCGAGATCGCCAGAAACCAATTAGGTTTGTTGGCGAGATCAATATAGGTATGTTCAAATACTACATTTTTCTCGGTCAGGGAAATGGCAGCACGTTGTACATATGGGCAGAGCGTGTGGCTCATGAGATGGAGTGTCATTTTAGAATCCTATATAAATGCAGTTGCATCTATATTGCTCCAAATATGTTCGTTGTCAAGGTTGATGCATCTGCATCTTTCTGTATAATCGGAAACATGCAGCAACCAAAACCACAAACGATTATTATTTGGACATCTCTTGTTTCCGCCAGTCGGACGTTACTTGAAGATATCGAAAGCGCGCTAAAGAAAGAAGGGTTACCCACGCTCGGCTGGTATGATGCTCTTCTGGAGATCGAAAAGGCTGATCCCGATGGCATTCGCCCTTTCGAATTGAAAGAACGATTGCTTCTGCCGCAATATGGAACATCCCGCCTTTTGGACAGGATAGCGAAAGCAGGGTTCATTGATCGACATGAAGTTGAAAGAGATGGTCGCGGGCAAGTCATAAAAGTAACGCAAAAAGGTCGTGAAACAAGACGCGCGATGTGGCCCGTCTATAGCGAAGTTTTAATGCAGTCCATTGAACCACATTTTACCCCAGCCGAGGCAGCTGAGTTCACGCGCCTTCTGAAAAAACTCACATGAGTTTGTTAGGGAAGCAGGCGCAAATGTGACAAAAATATCTGTTGTAAGATGGTCGCCTTCATACTACGCAATGGGCCGATAGCAACCAGTCTGGTCACCACTCGGTCACCTTTATAAAATTTGACGATACTCCATAAAACTGAACAAAATTCAACAATCGCCCTACTCTACCAACTCCAAATCAAACTTTGATTTTTGTCTAGTTTGGTTCATTTTACTTCATTCCCCTGCACTGGCTTTACAAAACAATTTCTGCTCTGGCAGCGAAGAGGTCAGGAGTTCGATCCTCCTAGGCTCCACCAAATTCCCCTATATTATCGGTTACGTTTTGAATGGGTTAAGTGGCATGCGCTTACCTCTTGTGGTCGAGGTCACCGTTTGCGTAGAGGTCCGTGGTCACCATCTTGTCACCCAGTTATGTGACGAATTATCGCTGGATATGTGTTTGAAGT
>JAJFHY010000071.1 GCA_021775375.1 Amylibacter sp.
CCATATCAATCGCGCGCCCATTGGTGGAACTATAAAAGCAATGGCTTACCGTCCCGGCAAGTTTCTGAACGCATCACTGGATAAAGCCAGTGCGGATAACGAGCGTAACTCGCTTTGTATCGAGATGCCCGACGGTCGCCAGATTGTTGTGGTGCAAATTGCAGGGCTGGTTGCGCGGCGAATCTTGGGTTTTGTTGCAAAAGGCCAAACCCTGCGCACCGGTGAGCGGTTCGGTCTGATCCGCTTTGGATCACGTCTGGATGTTTATTTGCCCGACGGGGTGAACCCGCTTGTTGCATTGGGTCAGACGATGATTGGTGGTGAAACAATTTTGGCCGATTTGACATCAAAAGACACACCGCGTTTGGGAAGGGAAGAATAACAAATGGTCAAGCTCGTACATGAAACAGAAGCTGTAGAAAAAGCTGACCGAGAGTTACCGCTCTTTTCTTTACTACCTAATCTGATCACAGTTGGGGCGATTTGTGCGGGCCTGACGGCTATTCGTTTTGCGTTTCAGGAAAGCTATGTCGCTGCGGTTTATCTGATCCTACTGGCATGTATTCTGGACGGGCTTGATGGGCGTATTGCACGATATATGAAATCTGAAAGCCAATTGGGGGCAGAACTGGACAGTTTGGCCGATTTTGCCAATTTCGGTATTGCGCCTGCGTTGGTGATATATGCCTGGGCTTTGCAGGATTTGAAACGGGCAGGCTGGATTGCAGTCCTGTTCTTTGCCGTATGCTGCGTGATGCGGTTGGCGCGGTTCAATGTCGACAACAAATCCGAGCTGGACGGTAATTCGGAATTTTTCACCGGTGTCCCGGCCCCGGCAGGTGCTATGCTGGTATTGTTACCGATGTTTCTGTCGTTCCTATGGCCGAATGAAGTGCAGTCCTATGCCGGTCTGATCGCGATCTATATGGGCGCAATCGGGCTTTTACTGGTCAGCCGTGTTCCAACCTATTCGTTTAAAACCACAACGGTGCGACGCAGACGTATTACCTATATTCTGGTTGGGTTTGCGGTTCTTGTAGCGATGCTTTTGACCTATCCATGGTCAAGCCTTATCGCTATTGATCTGGCTTATTTCGGGATTATTATCTGGTCGTATTTCAAGCATAGAAGCAATAAAAAGGCTGCGGGTTAAGGGCTTGCATTCACAGCCCGCTTCGCACTAAACTGCCCCTATGAGAACAATTTGCATCATCTGCTGCATTATAACCTGCTGATACATCACGCGGGCCCGTTCTTTTATTTCCAAAACTGTAAGTAAGTGATAGGCCCGCGGGGACAACCCGTGTGAGAGACTATGACTGAGATTAAGCTTTATAACACCAAGACAAAAACCAAAGAGGTTTTCAAACCTTTGGATGTGAATAACGTGCGCATGTATGTTTGCGGCCCGACGGTGTATGACCGCGCCCATATCGGCAATGCGCGCCCCGTGGTGGTGTTTGATGTGCTCTACCGCTTGCTGCGAGAGGTGTACGGACCGGATCACGTGACTTACGCGCGGAACTTCACGGATGTGGACGACAAGATCAACGCCAAGGCCGAAGAAACGGGGCGGTCTATCCGCGATATTACCGATGAGACGATCAGCTGGTTTCTGGAAGATATGGGTGCGTTGGGGGCGTTGGAACCAAATGAGGCACCAAGGGCTACGGAATATATCCCCGAAATGATCGCGATGATCGAAGAACTGATAGCCAAGGGTCACGCTTATGAGGCGGAAGGCCATGCGTTGTTTGATGTGAATTCATATGAACATTATGGCGCGTTATCAGGCCGTTCTGTTGACGATATGATTGCGGGCGCGCGGGTGGAAGTGGCGCCTTATAAACGCAATCCGATGGATTTTGTGTTGTGGAAGCCGTCAACGGGGATACAACCCGGATGGGACAGCCCTTGGGGCTATGGCCGCCCCGGTTGGCATATCGAGTGTTCAGCGATGAGCCGCGCACTGTTCGGCGAGACGTTTGATATTCATGGCGGCGGGCTTGATCTGCAATTCCCGCACCACGAAAACGAGATCGCACAAAGCTGCGCCTGCTGCGGCGAAGATACCTTCGCAAAAGTCTGGATGCATAACGAGATGTTGCAGGTTGAAGGCAAGAAAATGTCCAAGAGTTTGGGCAATTTCTTTTCGGTGCGGGAATTGTTGGATCAAGGATATCCGGGGGAAGTGATACGGTTTGTGTTTTTAAGTACGCATTATTCGAAGCCGATGGATTGGACGGAAAAGAAGGCGAAAGAGGCGAAAAATACATTATCAAAATGGCGAGCAAAGACATATGATGTAAAGATTGGAGATATATCTGAAACGGTTACAGATTCTTTAGCAAATGATTTGAATACTCATGCTGCAATAGTGGAATTGCATAAGATTTATAGTGAAGAGAGATATGAAGATTTAAAAGCCTCTGCTAGCCTGTTGGGGCTTCTAACTGATGACCTAGGCGGCTGGATTCATCATTTAAATGCAATGAGTGCTGAAAGCCATATAGAAGTTAGTATGCCAACATTACGGACGTATGATATTAATATTGTTAAAGCTTTAATTGAAAAGTTGCTGTCTGAGCGTAAAAAAGCACGCATTGATAAGGATTTTTTACGATCCGATACCATACGAGATGGCTTTGCTGCTGCAGGTATATTGGTAAAAGATACTAAGGAGGGAGCAACTTGGGAACTTGGACCAAATTTTGACCCCTCTAAACTGGAGGCCATCAAATGACCCAAGAACGCCTCTACCTTTTCGACACAACACTGCGCGATGGCCAGCAAACCCAAGGTGTGGACTTCACAGTTGCAGACAAACTGCGCATTGCCGCTGCCCTCGATGCACTCGGCATCGACTACGTCGAAGGCGGTTGGCCGGGGGCAAACCCCACCGACAGTGATTTTTTCGATGCGGCCCCGAAACTGCGCGCCACCTTTACCGCATTTGGTATGACAAAACGCTCCGGTCGCTCTGCGGCTAACGATGATGTACTGGCGGCTGTGTTGAACGCCAACACGCCTGCGGTTTGTCTGGTCGGCAAGACCCATGATTTTCATGTGACGACAGCACTTGGTATTACGCTGGACGAGAATATCGAGAACATTTCCGCCTCGATCAAACATCTCAAAGCCCAAGGTCGCGAAGCCCTGTTTGACTGCGAGCATTTCTTTGACGGGTACAAATCCAACCCCGAATACGCACTGAAAGCTGCAAAAGCCGCTTATGATGCCGGCGCGCGTTGGGTGGTGCTGTGTGACACCAACGGCGGTGCATTGCCGCCACAAGTGCATGCCGCCACCAAAGCTGTGATTGCGGCCGGTATTCCGGGCGATCACATTGGTATTCACACCCACAATGACACCGAACATGCCGTGGCCAATTCACTGGCGGCGGTGGATGCAGGTGCGCGGCAAATTCAGGGTACACTGAACGGATTGGGCGAACGTTGCGGCAATGCCAATCTGACAACGCTTATTCCGACGCTTTTGCTGAAAGAACCCTATGCCAGCCTTTATCAGACGGGTGTGTCACTTGAGGGATTACGCGACCTGACCGCTATCAGCCGTATGTTGGATGACATCTTGAACCGTGTGCCGCAAAAGCAGGCAGCCTTTGTGGGGGCATCGGCATTCGCACATAAGGCGGGGTTGCATGCCTCGGCAATAATAAAGGATCCCACGACTTATGAACATATCGACCCTGAACTTATTGGAAATAAACGGATAATTCCGATGTCCAATCAAGCGGGCCAATCCAATTTGCTGCGCCGTTTACACGAAGCGGGAATTGAAGTTGAAAAGGGTGACCCGCGTTTAAGCTTGATATTGGACAAGGTTAAACAGCGCGAGGATCAGGGTTATGCTTACGACAGCGCACAGGCTTCGTTCGAGTTGCTGGCGCGCAAAATACTGGGCGCATTACCGACGTTTTTCAAGGTCAAACGCTACCGTGTGACGGTGGAGCGGCGCAAGAACAAGTACAACAAAATGGTCAGCATCTCCGAGGCTGTCGTGGTGGCGAAAATCGGCGATCAAAAAGTCATGTCGGTATCGCAAAGCATGGATGAAAACGGCACGGACAGCGGTCCGATAAACGCACTATCGCGGGCCTTGGGTAAGGATTTGGGGCCGTATCAGGCGGTTATCGACGATATGAAGCTGGTGGATTTCAAAGTGCGCATAACCAATAGCGGCACCGAAGCGGTGACACGTGTGATCATCGACAGCCAGGACGGGCAGGGGCGGCATTGGTCGACCGTGGGCGTGTCTGCGAATATTGTAGATGCATCATTCGAGGCATTGCTGGACGCGATTAACTGGAAACTGATCCGCGACCACGTGAAGCCTGCATGAGCATTCAGGCCTGCGCAGAACTGGTAGAGCGTAGCGATCCCGACAGGTTTTTGTCTGCAATGACAGCTGCACCCGAGACCCGTGGCGCGTTATTTGTGCTTTATGCGTTCAATCTGGAAGTGGCCCGCGCACCTTGGGTGACCAAAGAGGCGATGATCGCAGAGATGCGATTGCAATGGTGGGCCGATGCAATTGAAGAGATATATGAGGGGCGCGATGTACGACGCCATGAAGTCGTTTCACCACTTGCTGCATTAATTGCCGATAAAGGACTGGAACGTGCGGCGTTTGATCGGCTGATCGAAGCGCGTCGTTGGGATATTTACAAAGAACCGCACAAAGATCAGGCTGCGTTCGATCAGTATATATCGGATACGTCAGCAGGATTGATGTGGTTGGCAGCACTTGCACTGGGAGCGAATGAAACACATCGCGGGGCATTTATGGATTATGGATATGCCACAGGTGTAGCGGCTTTGCTGCGTGCTATCCCCGCGCTGGAAAATGCGCAGAAATATCCTCTGGTCGATGGAACGCCTGATGGTGTGTCTGCACTGGCAAATAAAGCATTGGAACGTTTGGGAACGCAAAAGCCATTGCCAAAACCTGTACGGGCTGCATTGCGCAGCGGATGGATGGCAAAAAATACACTGAAACTGGCGGCACAATCCCCTGAACTGGTAGCAGCAGGTGGCCTGAATGCATCTGAGTTCGGCAAAAAAATCAAATTATTATGGCTGTCGGTAACAGGTAGTTATTAGACAAATCTACGGCGACTGTGATTGACCAGCCAGATCAAGGCTCCGCCCGCAATCAACAACAGCGGCACCATTGCAACATTTACAGCAGTCCAACCCTGTTGGGCAGACCCGCCTATGCCGTTCATTAAAAACCCGGATGATAGTGATCCCAGCGTCACGGAACCAAACACCAGAAAATCGTTCATGCCTTGCACGCGTCCACGTTCTTCAGGTTCATGTGCACCTGTCAGCATGGTGGTGGCGCCGATAAAGCCGAAGTTCCATCCTAAACCCAACAGGATGAGGCCACCAAAGAAATTACCAAGCTCAATTCCTGCCATATTGACCAGACCGGCAGATGCCAAAATGGTCAGACCCAGAGCTATAATTTTTTCCACTCCGAAACGCACGATCAGCGAGCCGGTGAAAAAGCTGGGGATATACATACCCAAAACATGGGCCATCACGATGTCAGCGGCATTGCCTTGGGTAAAACCACATCCGACCACGGCCAGTGGCGTGGAGGTCATCACCAAGTTCATCAGGGAATAGGACACCATGGCACAAATAATCGCGACAGCAATGCGCGGCGTTTTCAAAAGCTCCATACGGGTGCGTCCGGTCGCCGCTTCCGCACTTGGTGGCGGTGGTGTGGGGATTTTGAGGAAAAAGAACAGGAGGGAACCAAGGATATTAATTCCCAGAACAGACATATAGCCGCCCAAGAACGGGATAACGAAGCTTTCTGCTGTAAGTTTAACCAGTTGCGGGCCGATAACGGCTGATGCCAGCCCGCCTGCCATAACATAGGAAATGGCTTTGGGGCGGAAAGCTTCGGATGCTGTATCGGTTGCGGCAAATCTGAAAAAACCCTGTGCTGACATATAGATGCCAGAGATATAACTGCCTGTAAGGAACAGCGTAAAAGAGCTGCTGTATAGCCCGTACGCACTAATCGCGGCCCCTATAGTCCCGGCGAATGTCCCGATTAGAAAACCGGTTTTGCGGCCATATCGTTGCATTACATGGCTTAGCCACGGTGCAGTGGTCATTGATCCAAAGACGATCATCGATATTGGCATGGTGGCCCATAGCGCGTTTGATGCAAGCGATTGGCCCGCCAGACCACCAATGATAAATATGATCGGCATCTGCGCGCCAAGGAACGCTTGGGCGATGACAAGAATGGTTACGTTGCGCTTTGCGATACTGTCAGAATGGGTCATATGTTATGACGTATATCGCTTATTGAGCGCGGTCAATGATATGTGCAAAACTTCCTGAATGTGGTCCAATGATCAACCCCATGGGCGGCAACTTTGTATCTTCTGCGTCGGTTGCTTTGAACAAAGGTGTGCCATTGGCGCTTAGGGTTGTCGCATAATGAAACTCATGGGCTTTTAATGGGATTTCCCAAAGGCCGCCAAGCGGGGACAGGTTGCGATAACCCAAGTGTAGTTTGCGTTTGGCAAAGCTGGTTTCAAGCGGCAGAAGGCCCAGCATTTCATGCCGTATACCTTGGGCATCCGTTAACCCTGTTCCCATTGTCATGTAACCGCCACACTCGCCGTAGACAGCTTTGGCTTTGCGCGTTCCTGTCAGAAAATTGTTGTTTCCCGCCAGTTTTCCCGCGTGTAATTCTGGATAACCGCCCGGTAGTATTACCAGATCGGATGGTGCGGGGGCCTCATCTGCAAGGGGTGAAAAGAATGAGAGTTCAGCGCCTGCTTTACGCCATGCTTGCAACAGATGCGGATAGGCAAAAGCAAAGGCGGGGTCGGATGCAATGGCGATGGATTGGGCCGGTGGAGGTAGAATTGCCGATTTTTCAGGGTTTTTCGGTAAAGGTTCGAAAAGTGATATAATTCGGTCAATATTTAAAGAATTATCTATAATATTAGCGGTATAATCCAAGAAATTTTCTAAATCTTCACGTTCATTTGCCTGCACTAGGCCCAAATGGCGTGAGGGTGTTTCCAGTTTTGCATCACGGTACACTGCGCCGAGTATAGGTATTCCGACAGGATCCAAAGCACGGCGCAGCATGGTCTCGTGGCGCGGGCTGCCGACCTTGTTTAGGATCACACCGGTGATGCGAACATCACTTGCGTGGCGCGAAAAGCCTTCAACAACGGCAGCAACGGATTGTGATTGTTTGGAAACATCGCAGATCAGCACGCAAGGCAGATGCAAGATACGCGCAAGGTCTGCAGTTGCACCTTTTCCCATAGGCGGCGCTCCATCAAACAGCCCCATCGCGCCTTCGATCAATATTGGTGCGTTGCCTGCGGCCAGCGTTTGTAACCTGGCGGGGGACATCGCCCAAGCATCCAAATTAACACAAGGGGCACCGCTGGCTGCTTCGTGAAAGCGGGGGTCGATGTAATCAGGCCCGCTTTTGCCCGACCGCATAGAAATACCGCGGTTTTTAAGTGCGCGCAGGATACCCAAGGTCAGGGTGGTTTTGCCGCCACCTGAATTTGGCGCAGTAAGGATCAGGCCCGTCATGAGGCATCGGCGGGTTTACCTCGACCCAAAGGATCCAGATTGCGGGGTTTTGCACCAGCGATCATGGATTGCCAGTCCAGCACCTGACGCATTTCCACCGATCGGCCTACGCAGATTATGGCAGGCGGTGACATGTCTGATTTTTCAAGATCTGTCACAAGACTGCCAAGGGTGGATTCCAGCACTTTTTGGTTTGGGGTGGTGGCGTCTGTAACAACAGCCACGGGCTCATCTTTTGGGCGCCCGGCTTTCAGCAATGCATCTGTGATCGGGGTGATGTGTTTCATGCCCATATAAATCACCAATACTTGCGACCCTTGGGAAATGGCACGCCAATTCAATGTGTTGGGCGTTTCGCCGCTTTGATCGTGTCCGGTAATGAATGTAACTGACTGGTTCACATCGCGGTGGGTGACGGGGATACCGGCATAGGCCAGCCCGCCGATGCCTGCAGAAATGCCCGGGATGATGCGGATGGGAACACCGTGTTGCACGAGGGTTTGTGCCTCTTCTCCGCCGCGCCCAAATACAAACGGATCACCGCCTTTTAGGCGCAACACGCGTTTACCGGCTTTGGCGAGTTCGACCAGTTGCAACGAGATATCGCGTTGTTTGGCTGATGGTTTGCCGCCACGTTTGCCGGCGTAAATCAAATCAGCATCATCATGCGCCCATTCCAGAATGCGGCTGTCCACCAAAGCGTCATAAACAATAGCATCGGCTTGGCGCAGGGCGTTCAAAGCGTGCAGGGTTATAAGTCCGGGGTCGCCCGGACCGGCACCGCACAGCCATACCCAACCAGCCTGCAATTCAGGCCAGTCGTTGGGTGGAAGAGGATTCGTGTCTGTCATGCGTATCTTATGACCCAGAGCGCGGAAATTGCCAAGTAACCCAGCGACGTAAATTGGGTGATTGGCGTCAACTGAAATGATGCCTATAGTCGCGTTCATGAGCAGGAAACCAGCAGGGGATTTGCGTCGTGGCTGGACCACAGGCGCCTGTGCGACCGCCGCTACCAAAGCGGCGCTCGATGCCTTGTGGGGCACTGGTTTCCCGCAGGATGTCACGATTACCTTACCAAAAGGCGAAACCCCATGTTTTCCACTTGCACATCAGGCGCAGGGCGCGGGTTGGGCTGAAGTTGGAATTACCAAAGACGCGGGCGACGACCCTGATGTCACACACGGTGCATTGATCATTACGCGTGTAGCTACAAGCGGCGGCGGCATTGTTTTTAAGGCGGGCGAAGGTGTGGGGACAGTGACCAAAGCGGGCTTGCCAATCGGTGTGGGCGAGCCTGCGATTAACCCTATGCCGCGGTCAATGATTAGTGGCGTGATTGAAGAGCAAGCCGCACGTTACGGCCAAACTGCGGATGTCACGGTGACGGTATCTGTCCCGGAAGGCGCGGAAATTGCCCTGAAAACATGGAATCCACGACTTGGTATTGTCGGCGGTTTGTCGATTTTGGGGACAACGGGTATCGTGCGCCCGTTTTCCTGTGCTGCGTGGATTGCATCTATCCATCGCGGCATTGATGTGGCGGTGGCAGGCGGGCAGGCCCATGTTGCAGGATGCACCGGTGCTACTTCGGAAAAAGTGGTGCAAGGGATGTTTCAACTACCCGATCACGCGATGCTCGATATGGGGGATTTTGCCGGTGGGATGTTGAAATATTTGGTAAAACATCCCGTCGAACGTGTGACAATCGGGGGCGGTATTGGCAAGATCACCAAGCTTGCGCAAGGTGCAGTGGATTTGCATTCATCACGTTCTCAGGTGGATTTTGAGGCGTTGAATGCACTGTCGGTTTCGCTGGGTTTATCAGATGTTTCAAACGCGAATACTGCGCTCGAAGCTGTGGAGCGGGCCGGCAATGGATTGGCGCAAGCGATTGCTGATCAGGCGCAAATACGTGTGCAAAAACAATTGAAGAACACAGTGGAACACATTGATATTGTTGTTATAGATAGATTTGGAAATATATTGGGGCAGGCGGGATGACACTGTTGGTTCTAGCAGGAACTTCGGATGCAAGGACGCTTTTGGAAGGTTTGAAAGATGTCGATGTTATTGCATCTTTGGCTGGTGTCACACGTAGCCCTGTGAAATTACCTGTGACGACGCGTAAAGGTGGTTTTGGCGGTGTGGACGGGTTTCGTGATTATCTGGTGGATAACAATATTAAGGGCGTGATTGACGCCACGCATCCGTTTGCCAGCATCATGACACAGACAGCGGCGATGGTCTGTGCAGAACTGGGATTGCCGCATGTGATATTACAGCGCCCCGAATGGGTAAAAGGCCCGGAAGATTGTTGGCATTTTGTCGACAGTGTAGCGGAAACAGCAAAGATTATACCCGTTGGGGCAACAGTCTTTTTGGGAACGGGGCGCAAAACCTTACCTGAATATACCTGTCTGAATGGCCGCACATTACTGGCGCGTGTTATTGACCCGCCCGAAACACCTGTGCTTGCAGACTTTAAGGGTACATTTCTGATTGGAAGTCCACCATTTTCTATTGCAGAAGAAGTGGCTTTGTTTCGTGATAAAGGCATTGAATGGGTGGTTGTAAAAAATGCAGGCGGCCAAAAGAGCCGGTCCAAACTGGACGCGGCACGTGAATTGGGCCTGCCAGTTGTAATGATAAACCGTCCGAAATTACCGGATGCGCATGTTGTTAACACCGTTGACGCGGCTTTGAGCTGGGCAAAGGCACAAGCATGGTAGGTCGTATCATTACATCTGACGCTTGCGTGGCCGAAGGAGCGGCGTATTTGGCATCAATAGAGCCTCGGTTTGCGGATGCTCTGGTGTTAACCGGCGATTTGCCACTGCGCCTGAAAAGCGATGGGTTTGAAGCGCTGCTGGGCGCAATTGTCAGCCAGCAAATATCTGTAGCGGCTGCAGGTAGTATCTGGAAACGGTTATGTGCGGCAGAACTTACATCATCTGTGAATGTTAGCTCGGCAAGTGAGGATGATTTGCGCGGATGCGGTCTATCGCGACCCAAGATTAAATATGTGAAATCCCTTGCTGATGCTGGTGTGGACTACGCTGCATTACGTGAAGCGTCGACACAGGATGTAATCGCACAACTTATTGAAATTAAGGGGATAGGTCGCTGGACGGCGGAAATTTACGCCATGTTCTCCTTGGGACGTGCCGATGTATTTGCAGCCGGTGATCTGGCCTTGCAGGAAGCCGCAAAAATCCTGTTTGAACTGGATGCGCGGCCACCCGAAAAGGCATTTAACGAAATGGCAGAAGCATGGACACCGTGGCGGTCGGTTGCAGCCAGATTGCTTTGGGCCTATTACCGCGTTGCTAAAGATCGTGAAGGGATTGGATTATGACATTAAAGGCTGAAAAACGTAGTGCAAAATCGGGGCGCACCGACAGTCTGGTGGTGTTTATCCACGGTTACGGGGCTGATGGTAATGATTTGATCGGATTGGCTGATCCGTTGGCAGAATATTTGCCTGATACCACATTTCTATCGCCGAATGCGCCCAACATTTGCACAATGAACCCGATGGGGCGCGAATGGTTTCCCATTCCGTCTATCGATATGACATCTGAAGGTTTTGCACGCGAAATTATGCTGAAATCTGTAGAACAGTTTCAGCATTGGCTTGATGCACAAGTGGTAAATGAAGGTATAACTCCTGACCGTGTAGTGTTTGTTGGATTTTCGCAAGGCACCATGATGGCTTTGCATGTGGGGCCACGCCGTGCAGATCCATTGGCCGGGATCGTCGGGTTTTCCGGACGTTTATTACAACCCGAGATATTACAGGCCGAAGCTTTGAGTAAGCCACCGGTTTTGTTGATCCACGGCGACATGGATATGGTTGTACCGCCGACTGACATGGGCAAGGCTGAAACGGCATTGAAAGATGCGGGGTTTGACGTGCAAACGCATATGTCACAAGGTATGGCACATGGGATTGCACCTGACGGCTTGGGGTTGGCAGTACAGTTCATCAAGCGACATCTTAATGTATAACCATTAACTGCGTCCTAATTTTGCCATAAAAATTGATAATATCAGTGTTGATCAGGTTAAAAATACGGAGATTTTTGTGGCAGGTTCGATAATGATGGATGTTATCAAGTCGGTTGTTAAAACTACTTTAACATCGACAATGATTGCAATCAGTGTGTTTCGTATTGGAATGATGGTCTATCCATCTTCACCCACCGGGGCACAACTTTCTTCGGGCTACGCTTCACAACAAATCGCAAATCAACCGGTTATCGCCAGTCAAATTACAAAGCCGGGAACCAAACGGCGCATTGTTTTGGGCAAAAATTCCATCGGGAATCTTGGCAAAGCAAACTAACGGCCTATTCGTTACTTATCTGTTTTAAAATACAAAATCACTATATAGGGGGTTGTCAGGTCTTTACCCCTCTATATAGTGGTATATATATACTGGGACGGGATGTCCCGTTCTGGTGTCATTGAAACGACAAAACAGAACAGGGAACATTTTGTAGTATGAATACCGAATTTTCTGAAAATTTTGTACGCAGCCCAGGCAGGCTGCGTGATTATCCATCACTTGTATTGAATGCAGATTTCCGACCTCTATCTTATTTCCCACTTTCACTCTGGTGCTGGCAAGATGCTGTCAAAGCGGCTTATTGCGACCGCGTGACTATTATTGCGGAATATGATCAGGTTGTGCACTCACCCTCGGTTGAAATTAATATCCCTTCGGTGATTGTTCTAAAGGATTATGTAAAACCCGTTAAAGCCACCGCGTTTACCCGGTTTAATCTGTTTTTACGCGATGAGTTCACGTGTCAGTATTGTGGATCAATGGGCGATATGACCTTTGACCATGTTCTGCCACGTGCGCGTGGCGGTCTAACCACTTGGAAAAATGTTGTTGCATCCTGTGGCCCTTGTAACCTGCGCAAAGGGGCTAAATCTGTCAAAGAGGCCCGTATGCATCTGCGAAAACCACCGCGAGAACCCAGCCCGTCAGAGTTGCAAAATGCGGGACGTAAGTTTCCACCGAACTTTATGCATGATAGCTGGATGGACTATTTATACTGGGATGCAGAACTGGAGGCATAATTTTGCTGATCTAATTTTTAGCTCTGGAATTCTAGATTTGCCCACATATATGTAAGCTACGGACAAGTTGTTTTTCAACTTTGCACCCCTTGGACTGGTCTTGGTGGCGCAGATGCTGTAGCCTTCTCTCCCCCCCTGAAGCACAGCATCGTCCGTTCTTAAATCATGGATTTAAAATTCAGTCGGTGCGTGCGGCTTTCAACCAAATTCCAGCCAGTATAAAGGATATTATTGCGTTCCAGGCCGCCATGCTGATGCCAAACAACGCCCACGGAATTTCATCACAACGCACGACAGGCGCATTCATGATCTGATTAAGAAGATCCTCGGTCGACAGGCCTGCAATAGAACCTGATGTACATGTTGTCGGGCCTTCCCACCAAGCTTGTTCTACGCCTGTATGATAAACTCCGATACCAGCAGTTGCGAGTGCTGCAAGCATTCCGGCAATAGCCAGTTCACGCCGGCCCGTGGCAAACCCGATTATGCCGATTAATATTGCGGCAGCATGGGGCCAGCGTTGCCACAAACACAATTTACATGGCGCCATATCGCCGATGTACTGAAAGCCAAATGCACCACCTAGCATGGCGATTGAGCCCAGTGTCGCAATAAGGATCAGGTTTTTACGGGTCATAGATATTTCACCAGATAGAAGGTACCGATTAGGAGGATAATGAATATGGTAAACACGAGCCCAAGTCTTTTTTCAATGAAATCTTTGATAGGTGCGCCAAATTTCCACAGCAATGCGGCAACGATAAAGAAACGTAATGCCCGTGCGACCAGCGACCAGATCATGAATTGTGCAAATGGCAAGCCGGTGGCACCTGATGTGATGGTAATCACTTTATAGGGGAACGGGGTGATACCAGCAGTCAGGACGGCCCAGTGACCGTAGGCGTTGAAGCGATCCTTGAATTCGCCAAATGCAGCCATTTTGCCGTAAAACTCCAGAATCGGTTTGCCAAGCGCATCAAACAACTCGGCCCCGATATAATAACCCAGTCCACCGCCCAGCACGCTGGCAACGGTGCAAATGCCGGCAATCAGCCATGCACGGTTGGGCGCGGCAAGGATCAGCGGTATCAGTAGGATATCGGGCGGAATGGGAAAAACAGAACTTTCGATGAAAGCTACAAACGCAAGCGCGTATAGCGCATATGGCGTTTGAGCCAGTGAAAATGTCCAGTCATAAAGCCTGCGCAGCATCATGTGTGCCTTTTAGTTTTCATCCTTGCAACACGGGCAAGGCCCTAGGTCAAGGAAAACAGTGGCTCTTGATGCCAGAGGATAACGTCACTAGATTGTATAGGACGCATTAAGGGAGCAATCACATGAAATGGCGAGGCGCACGGGGTAGCCGTAATATAGAAGATCGCCGCCGTATGTCTAAGGGCAAAACCGGTGGTGTGGGTCTAGTCGGCATATTGGTTATTCTGGTGATTGGCGCCGTGTTTGATGTTGATGTGTCGTCCTTACTTAATGCAACCGGAGGCAGCTCCGTGTCGTCAAGTTCGGCTACATTACCCAAAGAGGATAAAGCACAAGGTGAATTTGTCAGTGCAACTTTGGGGTATACCGAACAAATATGGGACGAGGTGTTCCGCACACAAGTGGGTCGCAAATACAACCATGCGGTGCTCGTGCTCTATAAAGGCGTAACACCATCACCATGTGGCAATGCATCTGGGGCAACGGGACCGTTTTTCTGTCCTGCTGACCGTAAAGTTTACCTGGATACCGCGTTTTTCACCACACTGTCGCGCAAGCTGGGCGCAAAAGGTGACTTTGCCGCGGCTTACGTTGTGGCCCACGAAGTGGCGCATCACGTGCAAAACGAGTTGGGCACATTACCAAAAGCGAATAAGGCCCGTCAAAGCATGAACAAAACCGACAGCAACCGCGTGTCTGTGATGATAGAACTGCAGGCTGATTGTTATTCCGGGGTTTGGGCGCAATACGCCGAAAGCAGTCTCGGTGTGATCGAGGGTGGTGATATCCGTGAAGCTGTTAATGCAGCCAGACAAATCGGAGACGACACATTGCAGCGCAATGCGGGAAGCCGCCCGATGCCGCATACATTCACACACGGCACATCCGAGCAACGCCAGAAATGGTTTGCGCGTGGCTATAAATCGGGGCGCATGGACCAATGCGATACCTTTGCTGCACTGAATTAGGAAAGTTTCATCATTGTGCGACAATTCGTGATTGACGATAGCACAAGGGCCGTTTAAACGCCCTTTGTGTACTTGCCCGAGTGGCGGAATGGTAGACGCGGTAGATTCAAAATCTACTGTCGAGAGACGTGCCGGTTCGAGTCCGGCCTCGGGTACCAAGAACCTTGAAACGCTTCGCATTTGTGGGGCGTTTTTGGTTTTATCGGACTATGTTTAGGGCTATCGTTCCTGAAACATAGGCAGGACAATTAAGCATGACATTGGATATCGAAAAAATACGCGCTGAAACGCCCGGGGTGGCGCATAGCACACATCTGCTTGCAGCAGGCTCTGCCTTGATGCCGCAATGTGTTGTGGATGCGGTTATTAACTATACGGAACTGGAGGCACGTATTGGCGGGTATGAGGCAGAGGCCGCGCAGGATGAAGTTCTTTCCCGTGTCTATGACAGTGTTGCGACCCACCTTGGCGCACGCAGGCATGAAATTGCTTTGGTGCCAAACGCAACGGTGGCATGGTGTCATGCGTTCTATGCGATGCCCCTAAAAGCCGGTGATCGTATTTTGACCTGCGAAGCGGAATATGCTGCAAATTATGTAGCGATGCTTCAACGTGCAAAACGGGATGGGGTGATAATTGACGTCATACCAAGTGATGCATTTGGTGCAGTTGATCTGGATGCACTGGAAAGCATGATTGACAACCGTGTCGCACTGATTGCAATGACATGGGTGCCAACCAATGGCGGGTTGGTTAATCCTGCGGCAGAGGTTGGAAAAATTGCCAAGACACATGGAATTCCCTATTTGTTGGATGCTTGTCAGGCGGTTGGGCAAATGCCCGTGAACGTAACTGATCTTGGGTGCGATTTTCTATCGGCCACCGGGCGTAAGTTTATGCGCGGCCCCAGAGGAACCGGTTTCTTATATGTCGCGGAAAAATGGCTAAAGACGCTTGAACCCGCGATGATTGATCTTTTCAGTGCACCGTGGGTTTCCACAGATGCATACGAATTGCGTGATGATGCGCGTCGGTTTGAAACATGGGAAAACTCTTACGCTTTACGGGCAGGACTGGGTGTGGCTGTTGACTATGCCACGTCACTTGGGATGGATGCGATCCAGACACGGGTTAAAAATTTGGCGGAACTATGCAGGGACGGGCTGTCATCCATTAAAGGCGGACAAGTGCGTGATATCGGGTCGGAACAATGCGGCATCGTCAGCTTTACTATTGAGCGAATGGATGCTGACGCCACTGTTGCGGCATTACACAAGCAAGGCGTTGTCATCGGGGCTTCAACGCCATTCAGCACAAGACTGGATGCCGAGGCTAGAAACTTGCCGACGGTGATGCGCATGGCGCCGCATTACTACAATACCGAACAGGAAATAGAACGGTTTTTTAGCGTTTTAAATTCACTTCGATAAGCTACTGTCTAGGTTCACACAAAAGCAGCCGTTTGCGAAGGTAGATTTGCAAGCTCAATAGCGTCGTTCAGGTCAACTGAGTGATCGAACAACGCACGACCGATGATCGCCCCTGCAACATGCGGCACATATTTAAGGCGTGCAATGTCATCGATTGAATGTGACAGGCCACGTGCATGGACGGGAGCCGTGGAAATATCTGCAAGCTTTGTAACCAGTGCAAGGCTATTTTCGGTCTCTTCTATATCGGCGTCTATGTCGGTCACAATAATGGCTGCCAGCGGGTCTTTTGCAAAGGTTTTGATAAAGGTTTCGGGGTCTATCGCACTGGGTTTACGCCACCCGTCTGACATCAGACGACCCTCAAAGACATCCACGGCAATGACGATTTGATCGGGATAAAGCTTTGCTGCCTGTTTTACCAAATTCGGAGCCATAACCGCTAACGTACCAATCACGATGCGCCCGGCACCACGATCAATCCATTCAGATATGCCATGCAGCGAGCGAAAGCCGCCACCAAGCTGGATGGATGTACCGGAGTGTTGAATGATATCTTGCACAAGATCGGTATTGCAATCATCACCCGCAATAGCATCAAAGTCAGTCAGATGTATCCATTCCGCACCGCTTGCGGCGTATTTCTTGGCTGTTTCCAGCGGGTCAACATGCCAGATGTGCGGCTCGTCCAATCGACCGCGGTTAAGGCTGACACAACGGCCATTTTGTAGTTCGATGCTTGGGCTGATAATCATGATATTCTCCTGTGGCGCAGTAACAGTGTATCATATTTTAGCTATGTTTCATAATCACATAATCAGGTGGGATCAGTCCCACCGTTTTCAATCCAGAAATCGCGGACAAATTTGACCGGGCCGCGTCCCCAACGGGACCATTTACCCCACGGTTTATTATTGTCCGGAACAACATCTATCGGGCGTGGCACCCCGTGAAAAACGACGATCGAGGTTTCCGGGTCAGGTATTTTAGGCGCAATAAAGCGGTTAATCAGGGGCGGGGCCAGCAAATCCCGCTTGAAGCTGACAACTTGTTTGGGGTTCCAAAACTGCATGTCTGTCGCGTAATCCGTAACCCAACGCTGTTCTGATCTGTAGTTTTCAAAGGCAAAATCCGGATTTTCCATAAAGCTGTCATAGATCGCTGTTTGCTCACCCAGCGTAAAAGCAAAAATCGACGTCATACCGTTAACCTTGCGTTTGCGAAAGTAATCGATAAAGCGGCGCCATTCCCGGATCAGCACAACACCTCCGGGCAATTCAAACATTTTTGTCATGTCGCCGACAATAACAGTATCAAGATCTACGAATAATGCGCGCCCCTCCAACCCGAACAGGTCTTTCTTGAACACAGAAATTTTGGGCCACCCACCAAAAGCAAACCGGTTCTCACCCAGATCCATTTCGGGTATCGGCATAATTTCAACGCCTTCAACAATCCCACTGGGGTCATCTGTCATACAGACGAAACGAAAGGGGTGGTTAATGTATTTGGAACACGCATTATATAGCACGTTCACATAATCAGCCGCATAAAGCGTGCCCCATTTCATTGTCAGTATAATATACGGCTTTTCGGTCATCTTATCTCCTGACATCTTATGGTAGCGTTTCGGCTTTACCGACAACTGTCATACATGACTTGTTGTGGGTTTACTATTCCAATCACACGCATGGCGAGGTTAGTGTTTATCAGCACTGCGTTTTCGCGTCGCAATCGGTAAAAATACAGCAAAATTACTGCCAATACCAACCTGGCTATCGATGTGCAGATAGGCGCGGTGGCGAATAAGTATGTGTTTTACAATCGCCAAGCCCAGGCCTGTGCCGCCCATCGTGCGTGAACGCCCTTTGTCCACGCGGTAAAACCGCTCTGTCAGGCGGGGAATATGTAATGGATCAAGACCGTCTCCGTGATCTTTTACAGAGATGCGCACTTGATTTATATGACTTGGATCAGGTTCAGCGATCACTTCTACAACGGTATTTTGTGGGCTGTATTTAACGCCATTTTCTATCAAATTCTGAAAGACCTGTGTCAGTTCATCAGCATCACCGGTAACCAGCGGTAAATCCGGTGAGATTGTTAGGGATAAATCGGTATTTTCACGTTTCGATAATGGTTCCAGTGATGCTGTTACACGGCGCAAAATTGATGGCAAATCAACGGTATTGCTGGGCGGTATACGTTCTTTGGCCTGCAGTTTGGCCAGCGACAATAAATCACCGATTAAACGGCTCATACGCTGGGCGTCTCCTGCCATCAGAGCCAGAAAACGCTCTTGGGCGACGGGGTCGTTTTTGGCCGGTCCTTGAAGTGTTTCAATAAAACCCGAAAGCGAGGTGAGTGGTGAGCGTAATTCGTGGCTGACGTTGGCTACGAAATCAATCCGCATCTGTTCAGCCTCACGGATATGACTTATGTCTTCCAGGCTGATGATAGCACGGGCATCTGTCCCTGTGCGTTCAGCGTCCAGACGTGTGATGATGAGACGGTAAGTAGTTGGTACAACGTCTTGGAGGGTTAGTTCCAGTGACACTGTATCGGTTTTATTTTCCAAAACCTGACTTGCTGCATCCAAGCATTCATCCGCTGAGACAAAACTGGATAGGGGCTGGTCTTTTAGGTTGGCGTCAAATCGTGCGATTGCAGCATTATTCCCAAACCGGATGATTTTATCCGCATCAATAACGAATACGGCAACGGACAGCCCGTTAAGTATGGTTTTTACGCTTTTCTTAAGCATGATGCGATGTCCACTGTGGAATATGATTGTTGATTGAACGATCTGTATTACTCAATAGAAAAAAAGGCCAGAGTGCGTAAAGCAACTCTGGCCGAAAGTAAGGTGTTATAAGGCGAGCAGCCAAATAACGAGCAGTGTGGGTCATATGGACCCAACAGGTATCACAGGCAGTGATATCGTATGCCTTTAAAAGGCAAGTTCAGACCAGCGCGCTGGCGGTCACTTCTCCCGTTATGACCGCCGCGTCTGGCTTTGCAAATACAGCTGTTGTTGTAGCTAGAGCTGTATATGCAGGTGTGGATGATTTGGGCAAAACCTGTGGCGGGCGATGTTGTACAACATCTTGCAGCGATTGCATTCGGGCTTTTGTCGGACCAACAAACTTGGAGGGTACGTGGTCGGTTTATGTGCCTAAAGACAGTTCATGCCATTATTTTGCGTTTTGTCATTCCACGGTTTAACGCGCGATAACATGTTTTCATAATTTGGCTGTTTGGCCTGTTTCTTCCTGTATTCTTATTTTGTTGATACAGGTTTATCAATTGTGGCGAAAATAAGAAGTAAAAACTTCGTTATCAAACAAAACACTGCGTTTCCTGTACGGAAATAATATGTATAAACAGGAATTTATGGGGTTATCTTGTAGTATAGAGGAATATGCGTAGCATATATTGTGGTTAATTTAGATTGCCATAATTATGACTTATTTCGCCATATTTACGGCTAATTTAGTGGTTTTGAGGATGGTGGAAAGGTGGTCTGTTGTAAAAATACAACTTACCCCACCCCTCCATATCAAAGCTTTTCTATGCAAAGACCCGTGTCAGCGCAGCGTCAATCGCGGCTACAATCTTGTCCAGATCATCTTTGGTGCAAATCAATGCCGGGGACAGACAAAGCGTGTTGTTAAAGCCCGGAACAGACCGGTTGGTCGCACCGATGATCACGCCGTTGGCCATACAGTCACCAACGACTGCCTGCACCATTTTTTCTTCTACCGGTTCTTTCGTGTCACGATCTTTAACCAGCTCTACACCCAGGAACAAACCCTTGCCGCGGACTTCGCCGATGACGTTGTGTTTGGATTTCAGTTCGTTGAGCAAGCCAAGGCAGTATTCACCCATCTTGGTGCAGTTTTCCAACAAGTTCTCTTCTTCGATGATCTTCATGTTTTCAATTGCAGCCGCTGGCCCTGCTGTGCAGCCGCCAAAGGTTGAAATATCGCGGAAATAGCTCATTGGGTCAGATGCATTGTCTTTGAACATTTCAAAAACGGCTTCTGTCGTGACAGTGCATGAAATCGCGGCATAACCAGAGGCCACACCTTTGGCCATTGTCACAAAATCGGGCTTGATGCCGAAGTGCTGATAACCAAACCATGTGCCGGTGCGCCCCAAGCCACAAACAACTTCGTCGATGTGCAGCAGGATATCGTATTTAATACAAAGGCCTTGAATACCTTCCCAATAACCTTTTGGTGGGACAATAACGCCGCCGCCCGCAGTGATGGGCTCTAAGCACAATAGACCAATGGTGTCGGGACCTTCACGCAGAATAACCTCTTCAGTGGCTTTCACACAGGCTGTTCCGTAATCCTCATCAGTGTCAAACTGATTGCGGTATTCAAGGCAATGGGGCACTTCTACAAAGCCGGGTGTGTAAGGGCCGTATTGTGCGTTGCGCTCTTCTTGCCCGCCTGCGGATAGACATGCGATAGTTGTGCCGTGATAGTCGCGGTGACGGAAAAGGATCTTGCTTTTCTTACCGCCGTGTTTGTTGTGGCTGATCTGGCGCACCATTTTAAACACTTTTTCGTTCGCTTCCGATCCGGAGTTTGAATAGTAAACCCGTTTCAAGCCCGGCATTTTATCCAGTAGCATTTCAGCGAATATTGACCCTGGGATTGACCCTGCAGACTGAGCGAAATAGTTCAACTTAACTAACTGGTCACGTACAGCATCTGCGATACGCTCACGTCCGTAGCCCACGTTGACAGTCCAGACACCACCGGAAACAGCATCAATATGCTCTTTGCCCTTTTGGTCCCAAACTCGCATGCCTTTGCCTTCGACCATGATACGCGGATCATTGGTTTCTAAAGGTTTGTGCTGGGTCAGGTGATGCCAGATGTGTTCGCGGTCGTTTTCGACAACATCCTGAATGTCATTTGTTGCAAGATAGTCCATGGGAACCTCCGTTATATAGAATCTCTGAGTAACGATGGCAGGGAATTTATGGCTTGTCAGGTCAAATTCCATAGATTTGGGGTTTATTGTGTCGGTTTCGGGAAACGTGAAACTCTGCAACTAATCTTAACGGGTTACCTTGATTTGAAAGCAATTATTACTGGCAGATCTCAGGTGATAATAATGGATTTTGTCATTTTTGAAGCCGTCAGTAATAGCGTTTTCTATCTGATTAAGGCTGGTCACCCGGCCTGTGCCGTAAATAATACGGTCATGATCGTCATAACCACGTATCAACAGTTCTTTATTGGTTTTGAACATATCTGGAATGGTTTTACTGTTTGTGTGGCGCTCACATTTATTTGCACACAAAAAAATAGGACCGACTTCAGCATAAGGTTGGGGGTCAGGAAACGGGCGATAGCCAAGAATTAGCATGGGTGTGCCTTTAGGAATGTCGGTCAGGCAATGGCGGCATGGATTTCCGTTCCCGTCTGATAGGGTATGCTCGGGCAGTTGTCCGTTTGCATCGGGGTTTCCGTTCTGGGCATTGCGGGCATCAGATGTCGGGATGGCTTCAAAATTCAGGGTCATATATGGCTCCTTTAGGTGTTTTAAAACCTGAGTGCCGTGTGGCGCGCCAAATGTCAGCCCGTTTCTTGCGGGTTAATTCATATCCAATGCTTTTGCACGCAGAACGGCAAATGGGATAATCTCCAGAGTGTTGATATGTGTGCTTTGCAGGATCACATGGGGTGCTGCCTCATACGCATCTGCCTCGGCCCAGCGTTCGGCGCACAGGCACCAACGATCACCCGGTATAAGTCCCGGAAAGCCGAATTCAGGTCGGGGTGTCGACAGATCGTTTCCGCGCATTTTGGAAAATTCAAGGAATTCGGCTGTGACTTCAACGCAAACTGTGTGGTTTCCTGTGTCATCCGGGCCTGTATTGCAGCATCCATCACGGTAAAACCCGGTAACGGGGTCGCTGGCGCATGGCTTAAGTGTTTCACCAATTACGTTAATGCTGTCGTCGATTTGTATTTTCCTGCTGGTCATAGTGTGCGTCCGTTATTTAAATATACTAATTTAAATAGAGTAAGGTATTTTTTGCATGACGCAAAGAAAAAGGCCCACCAACAAGGCGGGCCCATTAAAACTTTAGAGACTAGTAAGGCTTATGCCTTGGCTTCGTCTTCAGATACTTCTTCTGCAACAGGTGCCGCTTCTTCGTCGTCACCAAATTCTTCAGCAGCCGCAGCGCCCATATCGTCGAACAATTCTGCAATTTCAAACTCTGCTTCGATTTCGGCTTCTGCAGCAAGATCCTGAATGGATTTACCGGATGCTTGAAGTTCTGCTTCTTCAGGTGAACGTGCAACGTTCACTTGGATTGTGCATTGAACTTCCGGGTGTAGGACAACGGTCATGTCGTGTACGCCCAACTCTTTGATCGGTGTGTCCAGTGCAACTTGCTTTTTGTCCACAGTAAAGCCTGCGGTGGTTGCTGCTTCAGCTGCATCACGCGTTGTGACAGAGCCGTAAAGCGAACCTGCGTCAGATGCAGACCGAATCACGATGAACTGTTGACCGTCAAGTTTAGCCG
>JAJFHY010000072.1 GCA_021775375.1 Amylibacter sp.
GTGTACATATTGGACGGGCCGGAACGGTATCCGTCATAAAGATCATAGTGGTCTCTATTATCCCCATCGGTCATCACAACCAGAACTTTCAAGACACCCGGTTCCTGATAAGTCGCCGGAATGTTTGCAACATCACCACCCATACTGGCACCGATTACGTTTGCAGCCGGATCCAACAGCGCAACGCCCCATTTGGTTCCGATGTGCGATGCGGTAGATCCACTTGCCTGCAATGAATTGATCTTTGCCTGCAAATCGGCAACCGAAGTTGAATAGGGCATGATCTCGGCGTTAGCTTGAACGCTGCAACGGCCAAACCACAGATCGGAATCGTCCGGGTCATTTGGATCAAAGCTCGGATCAAAATAGCTTGAAGCTGAATAAAACGGCAGCTGGCGTTGTGTGTCAGCAGTAGAAATCGCCGCTGAATTATAGTCTGCATCATCAAAGATCATACAGCGGGTCTGCGTGGTCAGGCCTTCGGTGTTGTAAAGGTCCCACATGCTTTGCGGCACAGACACATTATATGCATAAGGTATAATGCTGATCGTTGTCTGGCTATTTGTATTCGGATCGATAACCGTATCAACGAATGTATTTGCCGCGGTTTTCAGGCTGCCAATTTTAGGCGAACCATCATTACCGTTCCACCCCATAGAGCCAGATACGTCCAAGACCAGAGATATTTCAAGATTTGGTATTTCCTCGGTTGCACGGCTATTTGCAACAACATCCATTGTGCTGATACCGATGATACGTAAAAAATATGTGCTGATTGTTGCTGTGGCAATCGCATTAACATGTCGCCCCGTCAATGTAACATTGGTATCATTACCCATGGCAACGTTGAATGAGGTCAAAGTATCAACCTTGCTCATGTAATCCTGTACTACTGTACCGGGATCCTCGACCTGACGCATGGAGGCCGCGGCAAGAACCGCGCGATCCAGGTTGAATTGTATACTGCTTCGCACAGCTTCAAAACGCACCAGATCAACGGCGGCCCCACTGATAAGGATCAAGGTTGTGAAGATCATGACCATAAATATTGAAAATGCACCACGTTCATCTTGTTTGAAACGACTTAGTAAACTTGTTGCTGTTATCGTTAGTTTTTGTAGATTTACATAATTCATAATAGTTACTCCATACAAAGTTTACGCCGCTTTGAACTCTACGCAGTCATATGACATTTTCTGTTTGAATATGGCCCAACCGCCGCTTTGCGGGCCCATGCAACCAATACATTTAACAATCCAAACAGGTATGGAAATAACACTGTTATGGAAGTATTGTTGATTGAGTTCGTAATTACCTGACGATGCACAATTCATTCAAGGAGGTTACTACCTCTTCAAAAAGCTGTTTATCATTGTCAGATTTAAGATGCTCAGGCCAATCGATTTGACGGCCTTGATTACGTTTTGATTTATGTGTTTTCTCAAACATTATATACTCTCACACTCTTTAAAACTTACTACATTTGTGTTCAAAAACTGCTGAACAGATGTCATTAGTATGTTACGATTGTGTCAAGAATATGGCGTATATACTAATTTAGCTGCCTTAGCTGAATGAAGGTATTTGTATAAAGATTTGTAATGCATAGATAATAAGTATTTTATTATGCAAGGTTTAGAAGGTCACAAACGATCTCCTGATCACAATTACACGGATGGCATGATACTACGGAATTTTTCTTCAGCGCATAGGTTCGGACATAATATTTGACCCGACCGGTTGCCTCAGACTTATGCGGATCGCGAATGCCGCCAGCAGCCAGATATTTACGCCTTTCCATGTTTGATTGCAATGTTGACGATCAAATATAAAGCGACTGCGGCGATCCGTTGAAACCACACCCGCTTAACTGTCGTTGAGCCATCCTGCATTGAACCTTCGCTAACCGCTCACATGCGACTTCAAACACATATCCAGCGATAATTCACCACATAACTTGGTGACCCGATAATGACCGCGGACCTCTTCGCAAACGGTGACCGCGACCACAAGAGGTAAGCGCATACCACTTAACTCATTCAAAACGTTACTGAATATATAGAAGAAAATGGTGGAGCCTAGGAGGATCGAACTCCTGACCTCTTCGCTGCCAGCGAAGCGCTCTCCCAGCTGAGCTAAGGCCCCTGATGTATCTTACGACACACCGCGCTCTTTAGGAAAAACGGTGTGGCTTGGCAAGCGAAAACGCGCGTGTTCTGTAAAGATTAATTCTGTAGAACTGAATGTATGTTTTATGGGTCTTCAAATTAGCATAAAAAAAGAGGCAACAAGATGTTGCCTCGATTAAATGCATTAGATATCGGATTTAGCTGTCATCGGTCGGTGCGGCAACATCGGCGATTTCCTCTAAAGGAACCGTATCGTCATCATCGTCATCCAGAACATCATCGCCCAAATCGACATCTACGTCGTCTTCATCATCCAGAACATCAACCTCATCTGTAAGATCATCTTCTGTGGCTTCTGCAACATTGGCCTTATCGGCAGTGTCAGTCATAGACGTTTTTGTTTTGTCATTGGTAAAGAATGACAGTTCATATTCAATGTCAGTATACGGGCTGACAATCGGATCTTTATTCAAGTCATAAAAGCGTTTGCCGGTTTCAGGGCAAACACGTTTTACACCCCAAGCTTCTTCAGCCATATTAAATCCCCTTTACAGGTCATTTTTGGAATCTGTGCTGCCAACTGCCACACCCTTTGATGCTTGTCAAAGGCTGAATTAATAAACTTTGCTGCCAAGTGCAAAACTGGGTTTGAACCCGCGCTTTTTTTGCATAAGCTGGCACATATGGCAGAGCAGGTAAAAATTGGGGAACCACCGATTCCCGTAAATATAAAACGCTCGGCGCGTGCGCGTCGCTATTCTTTGCGGATATCAAGTAAAGATGGTGCGATTAGTCTGACAATGCCAAAATACGCGGCCTTGGGCGAGGCAATGCGTTTTGCCCATGAACAAGAAGGCTGGATGCGCAAACATTTATCTAAGCAGCTAAACCCCATTGCGCTGACTGTTGGAGGTTCGGTTTTATTTGATGGCGAATACAGGCGTATTGAACAGGGTACGGGCAGGGCGGTTCGGTTTGAAGGCGGGGCTTTTATGGTGCCCGGGAAGACTGATGAAACAGCAGCCAAATTACGGGCATATTTTCAAACTATGGCTCGTGAACGTATGGTAGCAGCTTCGATCCATTATGCGGACCGCCTAGAGCGCCCCATAGGACGGGTAACATTGCGCGACACACGGTCACGCTGGGGGTCATGCACCTCTGACGGTAATCTGATGTATTCATGGCGCCTAATCATGGCCCCACGAGAGGTTCAGGCATACGTGGCAGCGCATGAAGTGTGTCATTTGATTGAAATGAATCATTCAGATGCGTATTGGGCTTTGGTCGCAAGTATCTTTCCGGATTATAAGGCGCGGCGTGGTTGGTTGAAGAATAACGGCAGTATATTGCATCGTTATTTGTTTTAAATCCTTGACCTCACGGCCTTTTGTGATCACAAGTTTGTATGGTCACTACACATCACACCTTAGATAAAACGACCCCACAACATGAACGGGTTTACCGGTCCTTACGCAGTCAAATAATGCACGGCGAGATTAAGGCTGGTATGCCGCTTACAATTCGCGGCATCGCCAAAACATACGGTGTCAGTATGACACCTGCGCGTGAAGCAGTGCGCAGGTTGTCTGCAGAAGGGGCTTTATCGGTGTCCTCAACAGGACGTGTAACCGCACCATTATTGTCAACCGATCGGATAGAAGAACTTGCATCAATCCGGGCTTTGTTAGAGCCGGAATTAGCCAGTCGTGCGCAACCAAGGGCACATATGGCCCTGATCGAGCGGCTTTACACGATAAACGGTGTAATTTCACAGGCAATCGTAAAGAACGAGCCCGTGGCTTATATACGGTCAAATCTGGAATTTCACCGAACCTTGTATTTACGTGCACAGGCCCCGGCGATGTTGGCAATAGTTGAAACGGTCTGGCTACAATTAAGCCCCACGATGACTGTGCTTTATGCAAAACTGCAACGCCGGGAAGCATCCGACAATCACCGGACTGTTATTGCTGCACTAAAAGCGGGTGATGAAGCCAGCCTGCGTCTGGCAATTCGCGCTGATGTCACGCAAGGCTTGCGGATGCTCACAATTGAGTGACCCCCATTGCGACGGAAGTCGGAGAGTATTACGTTATATACATATCTAAAAGGCTGACGACCCCTGTCAGCCGTGGCCCTCTCCCCCCCTCAATAGGGGCCATAAGATAGCCCCCTGACAGAACATGAGCAGTCTGTCAGGGGGTTTTTAAATTTACATCAGAAAACTCGACTGGCGCCATATGTGATTCTGGAAATGCGTCAAGCAGTGTTGCGTAGCGCATGCGTGCATCCGTGATTTGACTGTAAGAGCCAACTATATCACGAACCGGGTCACCTAGCCGCTCCAGACCGGAAATAAAGGCGAGAATAACGCCAACTTCGATTTCCCCTTGTATGGCCAAGTAGCCGCCGTAAGCGATAACGCCAAATGGCCCTAACGAAATTAAAAGATTGTTGATTGTTTTCATTGCATTTTTGTTCAGGATAAACCGTGTACGCAAACGCAGGATATCTTCTATCAATGTGGAAAAGATCGTGGGCGGTTCTGCTTGGTTAAGATTGCCATCAGGGTTTTCAACAATGAATGATCCAAGTTCGCGCAGCTTTATGGCTTTTTTCTGGGCCAACCGGTTCATGCGAGCCTGAAATATGGGAACAATAATAAATTGCGGCGAATAAAGTGCCAAGGCAATAGACGCAACCTGTGGTTCGACCCAAAACATATAGCCTAGAATAAAGACCAAAGTTCCGATATCGAACAATGGGGCAGAGATAGCAGAGCCCGCAAAACCGCCCAACTTTTCCACCTCTGAGGATAATATTGAAACGACCGCACCTTCATCCACTTCATAGTCATCTTGCATTTTTTGTGCTTTGTGAATCTCCGGAACAAGAGTGTACATGCGGTGGAATACCGATTTTCGTAAAGATCGAACAATATGCGCCGAGATCAGTTCACGTTGTGTGCGCATCGCGAATTTTATGACTGCGGAGATGAGCATTATAAGCAGATATAGCCCGCAAAGTTTAAAAAGAAGGTCGACATCTCCTTGGACAACAACATCATCCAGTATGCGTCTTTGCAATTCCAGCGGAATAGGGGCGAGAGGAAGAAGTATTAGAGTCAGTCCGACAACAATAATCTGCTGCCAAAATGATTTACTAAAAATATACTTATAAATAGAATTTGGCATTTTATTCATGGCAAGAACGTTGGCATGAATCCCATTTTCCATCAATAATTATTTTTCTGATACAATATGAGTGAAAACTTTGTGGGTAACCGTGTCTGTTTTCGATAACATCACGCAGGCGTGAAAACAGTTTATTCTTAATGCGCGTGGAAGTGATCTATAGATGGTACATACGAATAGCTGGCTTTTGCCGGCTACGGCTTCATTTATCCCAATCCGAAGCCATATTCTAAATCCCTGACAGATAGTAGTGCCATTTGTCAGGGATTTTTATTGTTTGTTTTCAATAATTAAGCGTGTATAGCGCCATCGCCGCATGCCAGTGCTGCTTCACGTACGGCTTCCGAGAATGTGGGGTGCGCGTGGCAGGTCAGTGCAATGTCTTGGGCTGATGCACCAAATTCCATACCTACACAGATTTCGTGAATTAGTTCACCTGCGGCGGGGCCCATCATGTGGCAGCCTAGAATTTTGTCGGTTTTGGCGTCGGCCAGAATTTTTACAAAGCCTTCGCCCTGGAATACGGCTTTGGCCCGACCGTTGCCCATAAAGCTGAATTTGCCGACCTTGTAATCAATGCCTGCTTCTTTCAGTTGTTCTTCGGTTTGCCCCACATTTGCGACTTCGGGTGCGGTGTAAATAACACCGGGGATAACGCCGTAATTCACGTGGCCATGATTGCCTGCAATCACATCGGCAACCGCCATGCCTTCGTCTTCGGCTTTGTGGGCCAACATCGGGCCGTCGATAACGTCGCCGATTGCGTAAACGCCGGAAATATTCGTACGCCAGTGATCATCGGTTTCGATTTGGCCGCGTGGTGATATTTTACCGCCCCTAGCTTCAAAACCAAGCCCGTCCATGAATGGTTTACGCCCTGTGGCTAGCAAAACGACATCCGCGTCAAGGGTGGCTTCTTTGTCATTTTTACGCAATTTATAGGTTACTGTAGCCTTGCCGTTTTTGGTTGTTGCTGATTGTACTGCAGCGCCCATAACAAACTTAAGGCCTTGTTTTTTCAATGATCTTTGGAATGTCTTAGCCAGATCGCTGTCCATGCCTGGGGTGATGTGATCGAGGAATTCCACCACTGTCACTTCTGCGCCCAGACGCGCATAAACGCTGCCCATTTCCAGACCGATCACGCCTGCACCGATCACGACAAGGCTTTTGGGGACTTTGGGCAGTTCCAGTGCGCCTGTAGATGTCACAATGGTTTTTTCGTCGACGTCGACACCATTCAACGAAGAGGCTTCAGAGCCGGTTGCGATGACGATGTTCTTAGCATTATGAACATCGTCCCCAACTGTAACCTGCCCCTCACCAGAGATAGAACCCCAGCCTTTTATCCAGTCTATCTTGTTCTTTTTAAACAGAAATTCGATACCTTTGGTGTTTTGCTCAATGACACTGTCTTTGTATTCCAGCATCTTGCCAAAATCGACGGAAGGGGATTTTCCCATCAGGCCCATTTTGGTGAAATTATGCGTGGCCTCATGATAAGAATGGCTGGCATGCAGCAATGCTTTCGACGGGATACAGCCCACGTTAAGACAGGTGCCGCCAAGGGTTTCGCGGCCTTCTACACAGGCAGTTTTCAGGCCCAGTTGGGCGCAACGGATTGCGCAGACATAGCCGCCCGGGCCGCCGCCAATTACGATAACATCATAGTCTGACATGGGTGTTAACCTTTCTGTTTCAAGCTGAAATGCGACGTCGGTATCACGTCGGTTTTACGTCGGTATTGTGTCGTGAAAACATACCGGGAGTATATATTAACTTTTTCACCTTCGGCGAGGATATTTTGACCATTTGAAAAGATCATAAAAGGGCCGCCAATAATATGAGTGTGGCAGCAATGATGCCAACCGTCCAGATAATCGACCGCCACGGGGTTAGGCCGAAGGCATAGGCGGGGATGTAAAGCGCGCGCGCGATAACATAGGCCCATGCGCAGTTTTGCGTCAGCGGGGTAGACTGGTTTGACAAGGTGATCACGATCACCGCGATGGTGAAAATCGCGAGGCTTTCAAAATGGTTGTTATAGGCGCGTTGCAGGCGCGCGGTGGTTCCGGTTAGGGTGATGGGTTTGTCACGCGAACTAAGGGCGGTTTTGATGCCGACTTGCGCGTCGTGGGTGATAATATGCAGGGTCATCTGGATGACTTGCAAGATGCCCGCAAAGGCAAGGGCGGTCAGTTCAGGGCTCATCATAATGCCGCAACTCTTGTGAACCGCGCGTCAATTCCGGTTTGCGTTGCCTGTTTGATGTCGGGGCGGTCTTGCAGCCCAAGGGCATCGAGCAATTCGGTCAGGCGGTCAGCATGGGGTGTTTCAATTGTGAGCGTGTCCATACGCAGGCCAAGGTCGGTCATGCGGTTGGCGGGATGGTTCGGGCCGGTTTCGTCCCATTGCAGCAAAAGTGGTGCCGCACCATCCAGCGGAATAGCACCGTCATCAGTGACGGCAAAACGCCAGCGCAGGGCGTCGCGCCTGAAAGGGGTGGCACGGCCAAGGTCAATGCCAAGTTCGGCGGCTTTCGCGATGCAACCGTCAATATCATCAGTACGCAACAGCCATGCTTGCAGGCAGGGGAACTTGGCTTGTTCGGTTGGGTCGTCAAGACCGAACCAGCGCGGGCGGTTGGGCGCAGGGGCGTTCGGATTGATGGCGATTACTTCGGCGAAAGTGTCATCCCCGAGAGCGGTGACAAGATTATGGGTGCCCATATCGGGATGCTCGCCACCTTTGGGGAAGCTTGCACCCGTAAGGGTGCGGGCATATTCCGCGCCTTCTTTGAGGGATGATGCCGCAATGGCGATATGGTCGAAGGTGATCATTTCTTTTTCTCATTATACTTCCGCCATTGCCACAGGCGAAATACCGGTAGCAGCCATCCAAGAGCGGCAAAGAGGGTCAACAAAATATTTCTGGGCGCACCGCCTGAAGAAACGCTGTTTAAGTCGTATATCAGGACAGCCACCATAATCAGCCACAGTATCAATTCAGAATAAAATTTCCGCTTCGGGTGTATGTTTGTCCATTCCTTCAGTTTCATTGGATTGACCTACAAATCCATCAACAAGCGACGCGGATCCTCAAGCGCCTCTTTCACGCGCACAAGGAAGGTTACGGCGCCTTTGCCGTCAACGATGCGGTGGTCGTAAGACAATGCCAGATACATCATCGGGCGGATGACGATTTCGTCGTTTACGACCACGGCGCGTTTCTGGATGGTGTGCATGCCCAAGATGCCCGATTGCGGCGGGTTCAGGATCGGCGATGACATCAGGCTGCCGTAGACGCCGCCGTTCGAGATGGTGAACGTGCCGCCTTGCATTTCTTCCATGCTCAGCTTGCCGTCACGGGCGCGTGCGCCTTTTTCAGCGATGGCTTTCTCAATCGTGGCGAACGACATTTGATCGGCGTCGCGAATGACCGGCACCACAAGCCCCGTGGGTGTGCCGGCGGCAATGCCCATGTTGACGTAGTTTTTATAGACCACATCGGTGCCATCGATTTCGGCGTTCACTTCGGGTACTTCGTTCAGCGCATGGCAACAGGCTTTGGTAAAGAACGACATAAAGCCCAGTTTGACACCGTGTTTTTTGGCGAACGCGTCTTTATACTGGTTGCGCAGGGCCATGACGGCGGACATATCGACCTCGTTATAGGTGGTCAGCATGGCGGCGGTGTTTTGGCTTTCTTTCAAGCGGCGCGCGATGGTTTGTCTGAGCCGTGTCATTTTCACACGTTCTTCACGGGCGGCTTGTTCTGCGGCAACGGGCGCGCGTGGTGCTACCGCTGCGGGTGCAGGGGCCGGGGCGGCAACCGGTATTGCGGCGGGCGCGGCTGGTGCTTTGAGTGCGGTTTCAACATCTTCTTTCATCACGCGTCCATCCTTGCCTGTGCCGACTACCTGATCAGCGGTCAGATTATTTTCCGCCATCAGTTTTTCAGCTGACGGAGAGTTCTTTACATCGTCTGAGGTTTGGGCCGCGGGGGCAGGGGCTGCGGCCGCTGTTATGGCGGCAGACGAGGCGGTGCCAGATATAACAGCAAGTTTGCCGCCTGCGGCAACGGTTGCACCGTCGGGCGCCAGGATTTCAGTCAGTACACCTGATGCGGGTGAGGGTACTTCCACGCTGACCTTGTCAGTTTCAAGTTCCACCAGCATTTCATCGGCCGAAACGGTATCGCCGACTTTTTTGCCCCATGTGCCAACGGTGGCTTCAGTTACGCTTTCACCAAGCGTGGGGACCATGACATCAATGGATGCAGGTGCGTCAGTGGCCGGTGCCGGTGCTGCTGGTGCTGGTGCGGCTGTTGCTGGTTCCGGGGCAGGTGCTTCTGCGCCTTCGGATATGTTCGCCAGCAGTGCATTTACGCCGACTGTGTCACCTTCGGCGGCGACTACTTCGGTTAATGTGCCTGCGATCGGGGATGGCACTTCGACAGTTACTTTGTCGGTTTCCAGCTCGCAGATCATTTCGTCGACGGCCACGCTATCACCGGTTTTTTTGAACCATGTTGCAACGGTGGCTTCGGTAACACTTTCGCCCAGGGTGGGTACACGTACTTCGGTCATCTTATTTTCCTCCAAGGGTAAGCGCATCGTTTACCAGCGCGTCTTGTTGTAATTTGTGGTTACTGGCCAAGCCCGTTGCAGGGGCTGCGGCGGCTTTACGGCCGACATATGCGGGGCGTGAATTTTTGACGCCCAGGTCGATCAGTACATTTTCGATATGCGGGTTGATGAATGCCCAGTAGCCCTGATTTTGAGGCTCTTCCTGACACCAGATGAAATCGGCGTTTTTAAAGCGTTTCAACTCTTCGGACAATGCCTCTTCGGGATGCGGGTAAAGCTGTTCCAGCCGCATGAGGTAAATGTCCGTGATGCCGCGTGCATCGCGTTCTGCCAGCAGATCGTAATAGACTTTGCCCGAACACAGAACAACGCGTTTTATTTTGCTGTCTGCCACAAGTTTGATGTCCGAGTTGCCCAGTTGCGCGTCATCCCAAAGAACACGGTGAAAGCTGCTGGTGCCGATGAATTCGTCCATTGTGCTGACAGCCATTTTGTGGCGCAGCAGGGATTTAGGTGACATGAGTACCAGTGGCTTGCGGAAGCGGCGGTGCAATTGGCGGCGCAGGATGTGGAAGTAGTTGGCAGGTGTCGTGACATTGGCGATCACCCAGTTGTCTTCGGCGCACATTTGCAAGAAGCGTTCGGGGCGTGCGGAGCTGTGTTCCGGTCCTTGGCCTTCCATACCGTGGGGCAGCAACATCACAAGGCCCGACATGCGCAGCCATTTGCTTTCGCCCGATGATATGAACTGGTCGATCATGATCTGCGCACCGTTGGAAAAGTCGCCGAACTGGGCTTCCCAAAGTGTCAATGCGTTGGGTTCGGCCAGAGTATAGCCGTATTCATAACCCAGAACCGCATATTCCGAGAGCATGCTGTTGATAACTTCATAGGAGGCCTGTTCGGGGCGGATATTGTTCAGCGGGAAGTATTTTTCGGCCGTGGTCTGATCCAGAATGGCAGAATGGCGGTGGCTGAATGTGCCGCGTTCGCAATCCTGGCCTGACAGGCGTACGGGGAAACCTTCGACCTGCAATGAGCCAAAGGCAAGAGCCTCGGCGGTGGCCCAGTCGATACCTTTGCCAGAGTTTATCATTTCAGACTTGGCTTCCAGAATGCGTGCAATGGTTTTATGCGGCTTCCAGTCTTTGGGCAGTTTGGTCAGGGCATCGCCCACCTCTTTGAAACGCCCTTCGGTGATATGGGTTTTGCCGCGTTGGTATTCGGGGTCTTTGCTTTCCAGATGTTTCCACTTCCCGTCCAGCCAGTCGGCTTTGTTGGGCTTGTAGTTTTTACCCGCTTCAAATTCCTCGTTCAGCTTGGCCTGAAATGCGGCTTTTATGTCTTCTATTTCACCTTCGGGGATCAACCCGTCCTTGATCAGGCGTTCGGTGTATAGTGCCAGCGACGTTTTGTGTGTTTTAATCTTTGTGTACATTTCGGGTTGGGTGAACATCGGTTCATCACCCTCGTTATGACCAAAACGGCGGTAACAGAAAATATCCAGCACCACATCTTTCTGGAACTTCTGGCGGTATTCCGTGGCGATTTTAGCGGCATGCACAACCGCTTCGGGATCATCGCCGTTGACGTGGAAAATAGGCGCTTCCACCATCATGGCAATATCCGTGGGGTAGGGTGACGAGCGACTGTCATGGGGCGCTGTGGTAAAGCCGATTTGGTTGTTCACAACGACATGTATTGTCCCGCCGGTGACATGACCGTGTAACCCCGACAGCCCGAAACATTCAGCAATTACGCCTTGACCGGCAAAGGCAGCGTCACCATGCAGCAATACCGGTAAAACGGCCCCGCGGTTGCGGCCATTTTGATCGCCTTTGGCGCGGGCTTTTCCCAGAACCACGGGGTTTACCGCTTCCAGATGTGACGGGTTGGCAGTCAGGGACAAATGCACGCTGTTGCCATCAAATTCGCGGTCTGATGACGCACCAAGATGGTATTTCACATCGCCTGAACCCTCGACATCGTCAGGTTTGTAGCTGCCGCCAAAAAACTCGTTAAAAATGGCGCGGTACGGTTTGCCCATAACGTTTGACAGAACACTTAGACGGCCCCGATGCGGCATGCCGACAATAATGTCTTTCACGCCCAAAGCACCACCGCGTTTGATGATCTGTTCCATCGCTGGGATCAGGGATTCGCCGCCATCCAGACCAAAGCGTTTGGTGCCTGAATATTTAACATGGCAGAACTTTTCAAAGCCCTCGGCTTCGACCATTTTTGCCAATATCGCCTTGCGGCCCATTTTGGTGAAGAAATTTTCCTTGTCGTAATCCTCGATGCGTTCTTTCAGCCAAGCGGCTTGCAAGGGATCGGATATGTGCATGTATTGCAGCGCAAACGTACCGCAATAAGTTTTGCGCAGCTTGGCGATAATTGTACGCATGGTGGCTGTTTGCATCCCCAGCACATTGTCCAGAAATATTGGACGATCCATGTCAATTTCATTGAAGCCGTAGAACTTTGGATCAAGTTCGGGATGCGGTTCCGGTTTTTTCATCTTCAGCGGATCAAGATCAGCCGCCAAATGGCCACGGATACGGTGGGCGCGAATGATCATCAGGGCACGGATACTATCGAGCACCGCGCGCTGGATCTGATCGTCGGTCAGGCCGACGCCTGCCGATGTTGCCTTGGCTTTGATCGCGGTTTCAGGATCTGCGGCCCATTGCCCGTCAAGTGCGGCGGTGAGATCGTCGTTGGGGATGGGGGGCCAGTCGTCGCGCGACCAAGAAGCGCCTTCGGCCTCTTTGGTGATCGACGCGTTGTCATCGTTTAGATCGTTAAAAAACGCGACCCAGCTTTCATCAACCGAGGCAGGGTCTTTCACGTAATTGGCGTGAAGCTGTTCGATATATTCCGCATTGTGACCTTGCAGGAAGGACGATGCGTGAAGTTGGTTGTTGGATGATTGATCTGTCATGGTGTTACCTCATTGTAAGGGAATGTGGAGCTCATTTTAACCGCCGATGAAACGGTCGCGTTTGGTATCGAATTATTTCGCAGCTTTTGTGTATTTATTGAATAGACAGTCATTTGAGTTTTCACGCTGCCCTCGTTGAAATTTATGGGTGATGAAAAAAAAGTAGGAAACTCTGACGGACTAACCTTTAAATAATTTGCAATTTGATCTGACCATTCGGGTGGGGTCGAAACTTTAAGCGCTAAATTACATTCCACCCATGCCACATGTGGGTATATATGAACCCAGTTGACAATCATTGCCTCGGAAGTTTTTTGCACGTCTTTTATGAGGATACGGGTTTTCGCTGATGGGATATCTTTTTTCCGAGCAAAACCACGGACAGTTCGTTTTTGAAGATCTGCTTGTTGGGTGATTTGTGCAAGGGATGGTTCTCCCAATAGATTTTGTCCCATATATATCCAAGATAAGTCGCGTACCGTTTGATCTGAAATTTCATCCTTTGGAATGGATTTCCATCCAATTACAGTTAATTTGCTTACAATATCATTGATGTCGTCTGCTTTCTCGGCACATACGTCTAAGGTTGAATATATATCCAAGTTATCACTTGCAGATAAGAGGGAGCCGCTTGCAAAAAATATGCAAGTTGCCCCCCAAATCACAGGCGATAAATGAATATTGGCTATCATTTAACCAATCGCTTTCATAACAGCCTCGCCCAAGGTCGCTGGGCTATCCGCCACCACGATACCTGCGGCTTTCATGGCTTCGATTTTGCTGGCTGCGTCACCTTTACCACCGGCAACAATCGCACCTGCGTGGCCCATGCGGCGGCCCGGAGGGGCTGTGATGCCTGCGATAAAGCCCGCGATGGGTTTTTTGCGGCCTGCTTTGGCTTCGTCGATGATAAACTGTGCGGCGTCTTCTTCGGCAGAGCCGCCGATTTCGCCCAACATGATGATCGAATGGGTATCGGGGTCAGCCATGAACATTTCCAGACAATCGATATGTTCGGTGCCCTTGATCGGGTCGCCGCCGATGCCGATGGCAGTGGACTGGCCCAGGCCCAGATCGGTGGTTTGTTTCACCGCTTCATAGGTCAGTGTCCCCGAGCGTGATACCACGCCGCAGCTGCCTGCCTGATGGATGTGGCCCGGCATGATGCCGATTTTGCATGCGCCCGGTGTGATGATGCCGGGGCAGTTCGGCCCGATCAGGCGGGATTTGGAGCCGTCCAGTGCGCGATTGACTTTCATCATATCCAAAACGGGGATGCCTTCGGTGATGGCCACGATCAGTTCCATTTCGGCGTCGATTGCTTCCAGGATTGAGTCAGCTGCGAAGGGCGGTGGTACGTAGATCACGGTGGCGTTGGCGCCGGTTATGTGGCGGGCCTCGTGCACCGAGTTGAATACCGGCAGCCCGATATGGGTTTGTCCGCCTTTGCCCGGTGTCACACCGCCGACCATGTTGGTGCCGTATTCAATGGCCTGCTCAGAGTGAAACGTGCCTTGTGACCCTGTCAGGCCCTGGCAGATGACTTTGGTTTGTTTGTTTACGAGTACTGACATATGCGTTGGATCCTTACGGGGTGGTTGGTTTTGTGAGAAGGGCTAGAATGTTATCATCCAGCCAGATTTTATGGCGGTTCACCAGTTGGAAATCAAAGCCCGCTTTGGCGGCGACCGCCTTTAGCGTTTTCACGGTGAAATAATTGACGTGGTCGGGATAGCGGAAACCGGGCCATTTCGAGCCGGAGATGTAACGGTTGACCGCGTTGAAATTCGGCACCCGTACATAGATTTTACCGCCCGGTTTCAGGCAATGCATAGAGCCTTCAAGTATTTTGGCGACCTGCACTTCATGTTCCAGATACGAGCGCATCATAATGCTGTCGAATTTGTCTTTTGGAAAGTCCCAGATCGCCTCGGCACCCGCACCCAGCACACATTCACCGCCCAGTTTGCGCATTTGCGCATCGGCGGTTTTCTGCATGGCTTTGGAAATTTCAATGCCATAGGGCACGAAAGGAGGGCACCAGCGTTCAACATCACCGCAACCGATATCCAGAATATTCCCCGGACCCAGCAGTTTCAAAAAGCGATTGTTAGGGTCACCTTGCATGCGGTAATTCAACAAGCGCATTTGGCGCGCTGCCCGTTTGATCCACGATTTACGGCGATTGCGCTCTTTATCCAGTTGGGCGTAGGTTTTTTCCCAGGCGTAATCCTCTTCCAGAGCGACATAGTCTACAGGGTTTTGCAGGTAGATCATTGAGCAGTTTGTGCATTCCACAATGCGCCATTCGTCACGTGAGTATTGTGGCAATGGGGTTGCTGCGTCTTTGTTGCAAAGTGGGCAGGCCCGGGGTGAGGAGGATGTTTGTGACATTTGCGGTTTAATTCTTCTGACTTGAGATGCGAATTGCGCTGTGGGGTTGCGGGGTGCAAACCGGATCATTTCCGGAGCTTGTGATATAGATGCCGATGTTGCTCTCCTGAACCAAGCTGTGACATTCACCATCTTCCCGGGTAACTGTCCAATCGCTCCATTGAGCTTTAGCTAGTAAATCTTTGACTTCTGCAAGGGCAGCAGCTTGTGAAATGTCGCCCTGAACGTCGCAAAAAAAGTCGTCATTGATGCCGATCAGAGATATCCAGACATCATTGTGACCTATTTCAATCCATTCCTCGTCGCCAACTTTAGCACCAGCGTCATCGGTGACATTCCATCCCCCCAGCTTTAGTGTGGTAAGGACAGACGCGCGATCCTCGGGAGCCATCAAGCATGCGGCTGCGGCGGAACGCATCAAATCGCGGTGGTCAGACGAAAGTTGTATTTTGGTGTTTTCGGCCAACACCGACATGTCTTGGGCATCGGCTTGTTTGGTCAGTGAGCTGGCTAATACCAGACAAACAAGAGAATATTTAAGGGCTTGTTTATACATCATCACCTCTTCCCGAAATTCGCGAGTATGACCGTGGGATCCTGCCCATTGACGCGTCCGAGAATGATGAAATACTGAGGGTCAGACGTACTGCCTAAATTCCACATCCGGTGACGCAAGGACCCGTAGGTTTTATCCAAAACCGGCTCACCCGGCAGGCCGTATTGCGCCTTAACTGCTGCTATAAGCGCGGTTGATGAAACGTCCGGGCTTCCGACCGAGCATCCATAGAAGCGCTTGCCGTTTTGATCAAAGTCGTTGAGGTAAACTTCATAGTTCACGCCAATATCGGTCTTGCCAGCAAGTGTAACGGCGGTTCCGTTTGATATATTCAAACCGTATATAAGTTCGTAAAAACTTAGTACATTCGTATCCATCACAGACAGGTTGAAAGTGTCTTTCCAATTGACAATGCTTTCCACGTATGGCGCGTAAGCAAGGCACGTTTTGCCGAAGTATTTGGTCAGGTTTTCCGCTAAGAGCTGCTGCTCTTGCGCCACGACAGGCGACATAAGAACAGTGCAGGAGGCTATGATGGCTGCGAAGCGCATGCCTTAACTCTTCACTGCTTTAACTATTTTCTGTGCCGCATCACCCAGATCGTCGGCGGCGATCACGTCAAGGCCGCTTTCGTTGATGATCTTTTTACCTTCAGCGACTTTTGTGCCTTCAAGGCGCACCACAAGCGGGACTTGCAGACCGACCTCTTTGACGGCAGCAACGACGCCCTCGGCAATGACATCGCAGCGCATGATGCCGCCGAAAATATTGACAAGGATGCCTTTGACCTGTGGATCAGAGGTGATGATTTTAAACGCTTCGGTAACTTTTTCCTTGGTGGCGCCACCGCCTACGTCCAGAAAGTTTGCAGGTTCCGCGCCGTAAAGCTTGATGATGTCCATGGTGGCCATCGCAAGGCCCGCGCCGTTGACCATACAGCCGATTTCACCATCAAGTGCGATGTAGTTCAGATCGTACTTTGACGCTTCCAGCTCTTTGGCGTCTTCTTCGGTTTCGTCACGGAGTTCCATAATGTCGGGCTGGCGGTAAAGCGCATTGCCGTCAAAACCCATTTTGGCATCAAGACATTTCAGGTCACCGGCATTGGTGATGATCAGCGGATTAATCTCCAGCATGTCCATATCTTTTTCGATGAACATTTTGTAAAGTTTCGCGATCAAAGCGACGCATTGTTTAACCTGTTTGCCTTCAAGGCCAAGCGCGAAAGCGACGCGGCGGCCGTGATAGGCTGAAAATCCTGCGGCAGGGTCTACTGTGAAGCTGACAATCTTTTCGGGGGTTTCAGCAGCTACTTCTTCGATGTTCATGCCGCCCTCGGTCGAGGCTACAAAAGAGACGCGTGAAGTTTCGCGGTCCAAAAGCACGGCAAGATAAAATTCTTTTTCAATGTCCGAGCCGTCTTCCAGATAAACCCGGTTGACCTGTTTGCCCGCAGGACCGGTCTGGTGTGTGACCAATGTACGGCCCAACATTTTTCTGGCTTCTTCTGCGGCTTCTTCCACAGAGTGAGTTAAACGTACGCCGCCCGCATCACCTGCTTCAGCTTCCTTGAAGTGGCCTTTGCCACGCCCGCCTGCATGAATTTGTGCTTTGACAACCCAAAGAGGGCCACCCATTTCGCTGGCTTTGGCTTTGGCTTCGGCTGCGTTCATTACAATGCGGCCATCAGAAACCGGGGCCCCATATTGGCGCAATAATCCCTTGGCTTGGTATTCATGAATGTTCATGGGTGTCCCTTTTGCTGAATTCGTCCCACACTTGTTACAGAGGTTGGGCAAGGGGTGAAGGGAAAAAATTGAAAAACTGTAGAATCAAGCAATTAATTGATTTTTGTGATCACACGATTATTTTTGTGATCACAGACGCTGGTGTTAAGCCTATTTGAAATGCTTATAGATAAAAAACTGCACCCGATGTTTGAGGGACTTGAAGAAATAGCCCGGGGCCCTTTTGCGTTTGGTTTCATCCACTTTTATGGTGCGCTCAAAGCCAAAATGGGTCACATCGCCCTGTTCCAAAACAGCCAGACTATAGCCTTGTAACTTGTAGTGCAGGCTGATGTCGCGTTCGGGCCCAATGGTTGTGTAGGACGTTATACTTGTATAGTCACTTGTACGCCGCAAGCCTGGATTGAACGAGAAACTACCCCAGCGTCGATGGATTTTGGGATCTGTGATCCAATAGGAAACACCGTTTAATGTATGTTTGGGTCTGGAATAGTAATTATCCGGATTTTCGCTGGGAATACGCGCCATAACCGCCAGAACTTTTGGGTGATTTTCAAGGATCAGCAAAGATTCTGCCAGAAACAGGCCGCTGGGGAAAAGCCAATCTTCCTCACAGTGGTAAATATATGGCGTGTCGATATGTGCATAGGCGCGGTCAATCGAAGATATCTGGCCTATATTCTTTTCGTTTTGCAAAAACAGATGGGGAATTGACGACAAGCATTTAGTTACAACGCTTTCGATCTCGGGGTTGGTTGAATCCTCGATCACAATAATCCGCTTGATCCCAGTAAGGTCACAAGCGGCTATTGATGTCAGTGTGCGCTCCAGAAAAGCGGGCCGATCGCAACTGGTCAGAACCAGTGTAACAAGATCATCTGCTAAGTCGGGAAGCGCCGTTTGGCTCATTTCAATGAGCCGTCAATCGCTTTACAGGCTGCAACCAGACCGTTCACGGCATCGACAGAGTTGTCGAACATGGCCTGCTCGTCTTTGTTGAGCTTGATTTCCACGACTTTTTCGATGCCGCCGGCACCAATCACGGTAGGCACGCCAACATAGAGGTCTTTTACGCCGTATGCGTCATCGATATGTGCGGCACATGGCAACAGGCGTTTTTGATCGCCAAGATAGGCCTCGGCCATTTCAATCGCGGAACCGGCTGGGGCATAATAGGCAGAACCTGTTTTCAACAAGCCAACGATTTCAGCACCACCATCACGGGTGCGTTGAATAATAGCATCCAGTTTATCCTGTGTTGTCCAACCCATTTCGATCAGATCAGGCAAAGGAATGCCGGCAACTGTTGAGTAGCGGGCAAGTGGTACCATTGTGTCGCCGTGGCCACCCAAAACGAATGCTGTGACATCTTTTATAGAGACGTCGAATTCTTCTGCCAGAAAATGGCGGAAGCGTGCGCTGTCCAGAATGCCGGCCATGCCGCAGACCATGTTTGCAGGTAGGCCAGAGAATTTTTGCAATGCCCAAACCATCGCGTCCAGCGGGTTGGTGATACAGATCACAAAGGCGTTTGGCGCATGTTTGGCAATGCCTTCGCCAACTGATTTCATCACCTTCAGATTAATGCCCAGCAAATCATCACGGCTCATGCCGGGTTTGCGTGCAACGCCTGCGGTGACGATACAGACGTCAGCGCCTGCGATATCGGCAAAATCCGTTGTGCCTGAAATGGCGGCATCGTATTTATCAACGGGGCTTGCTTCGGATATATCCAGTGCTTTGCCTTGTGGTATACCGTCTGCAATATCAAACAGAACAATATCACCCAGCTCTTTCAAAGCTGCCAAATGTGCCAGTGTTCCGCCGATCATTCCTGAACCGATCAACGCGATTTTCGCT
>JAJFHY010000073.1 GCA_021775375.1 Amylibacter sp.
AAAAGTAAGGAAGCTAGACATGTCACGTGTTTGCGAATTAACTGGTAAAGGCCCAATGAGCGGCAATAATGTCAGCCACGCCAAAAACAGAACCAAGCGTCGGTTTTTGCCGAACCTGAATGATGTGACTTTGGCCAGCGAGTCTTTGGGGCGCTCATTCAAGTTCCGCGTATCAGCTGCTGCATTGCGCACAATTGATCACCGCGGTGGTTTTGATGCGTTTTTGGCAAAAGCAAAGGACAGTGAATTGTCTGCGAATGCTTTGAAAGTCAAAAAAGACATAGCAAAAGCAAAAACCGAAGCCGAAGCAACAGTCGAAGCTACAGCATAAACTGACGGTATCGAAGAATTTATGCGGCCTTGGGAATATTTCTGGGGCCGCTTCTTTTTGTCTTGTGGTTATTTATAGTTGAAAGGCTTAAGTAGCAGACAAGTATTTAGCAGTGGTAAATGGATTGAAAAATGGCACAAAAATCTAAAGCAGGCATAATCGGTATAATTTTGGCATCACTCGTTGTGATCGCATCACTTGTCTTTCTGGCATGTGTTTTGAAACACAGACATCATGGGCATGATATGGCAGGTCATGATGGGATGCACAGTGGGATGATGCATGATGGAATGCATAGTGGAATGATGCATGATGGAATGCACACTGAAATGGATGAAGACGGCGAAGGCATTGCAATTGAACACAGCTATGCACGTGCAAATGGCGCCTCTGCCCAAGCGGGGGCTGCCTTTTTGGTTATCAAAAACTTCAGCGATGAAGATGATCGACTGATAGGTGCAAAAACGGATGTGTCAAAGAAGGCAGAACTGCATACCCATAAGATGGATGCAAACGGTATGATGACAATGGGCCCGATTGAGGGTGGTTTGGCAGTTCCCGGACATAGCCAGGTTGAGCTGAAACGCGGCGGCAACCATGTGATGATGATGGGGCTGACCCAATCATTGAACCAGGGTGATGTTGTAACTTTGACCCTGACCTTTGAAAAAGCCGGTGAGGTTATCGTTCAGGTTCCTGTTGATCTGAACAGATAGGTTACCGTTTATGACCACTAAAATAATGTTTGTCTGCCTTGGCAATATCTGCCGGTCGCCCACCGCCGAAGGCGTGTTTCGCGGGCTGGCAGGGCAGGCCGGTCTGAATGTGAATGTTGATAGTTCCGGCACCAGCGGGTGGCACAATGGTGATCTACCTGACAGTCGCGCAATGGCGGAGGCTGATGCACGGGGGTATGACCTGTCCGGGCAGCGCTCATCGCAGTTAAAATCGCAGGATTTCCACGATTTTGATCTGATTTTATGTATGGATAACAGTAATATCGCAAATGCAGAGGCGATACGCCCTGATGGGGCGAAAGCTGTTGTTAAGCTGTTTTTGGATTATGTACCGAACCAGCCTTTGCGGGAAGTACCGGACCCATATTATGAGCATAATTTCGAAGCGGTTTTCGATCTGATCGAAGACGCCAGCCGTGGGTTAATTGCCGATCTGTCCTAGGACGTGCTGCAATTCTCGGCTGCAAGTACACCAAAAGCTTTATACCGCAGCCAAAACCGTTCTTTTGACGGGTTATCTGACTGTCGGGTGTCTTGGGCAAGCTGTGGGTCGGCAAAGAATTTAGCCGCCTGTTTTTGATCGCCGCGCGATAGCTTGATATCGGCGACTTTTTGGATGCATGAACAGGTTGAGGGTTCGGCATTGCGTTGGGAATTATTACACGCCCGTTCTATGTATCCTGCATATAAAGGGGCTGCAGCTAATGCCACTGCACAAGTCAATAGAAGCGTTCTCATCTCTGTCCCTTCGCGGCCTTATCGTTGTTGTGCTGAAATTTGCCATAACGGGTAGCTGTCTGGCAAGAGGATTTTTACGGGCAGGATCCATATTCCAGCCAGTGTCGGTCGCCAGAGCTTAACAGTTGGTCCATCCTGGCGTCATATTGCGCCATATCAGCATCCGTCAGATGTTTCTGCCATTTACCGGAACTCGCGGATTTGAAGAAGCTTGTTTCATCCTTGAATATATCCATACCTGCGGCAGGAGCGAATTGTGCGGCGTTGGTGCGCATCGCGTCAAATTCCACGCCTTTGGTTAGGGCAGCCATGGTTTTAGTGTCAAATTCGTAACCCAGAATATCGGCAAAACGGGCCATTGTGCTGTGTAGGTCGGCACGCATGTCGGCGTAGTGGAGCAGGTGAATATTTGGTTCATCATCCCATTTTTTATATGATTTATAGTGTGATGTTAATGTATCCAGCGTTAAGTAGTCGCAATCCTCTTTTGGTGGATGATTGTTGATGAAGCTCAAGGCATCACTGCGCGGATCACCGGGAAACAGATGATCCAACTCGTCGTTAACCATATTGGCCACATGATCGCGCATCGAAAAATGCACGTCCAGCGGATGGCGGTAGACGGCAATGTAAGTGGCGCGCGGATCGTAAACGATACCATCCAGCGGTGTATGGGTTTTGATGCATCGCCTATGGGTCTGCGCATCTAAGATGGCAGTCAGGTCTTCCAGGGGGCGCGACTTGCTGTCCAGCCATGGCGATGTCTTATGCACGCTGGTTTCCAGATCAGGCGTGCCCTGGATCATCATACAGGTGATGCTCTGGCTCCATGTGGTGCCGCATTTGGGCGGTGTGCAGATAAAAACGTCGCCCGCACGAATTTCCAGCGCATCCCAGCGGCTGCTGTCAGTGATAGGACCAAGGTATGTGGCAGTGCGTTGAGGGTGATTTGTCATGCGGGAATGTCACCATGATTGGGGGTGATAGGCAAGGTCTGTTGTTAAATTAAAGTTTAAGCATAATGCACATGGTGGCGTATATGTTGATTTGGTGTTTTGTAACCCATTGACCATCGCGCAAATCCATATCATATCCCCATCCATGACCGATATATCCAAAATCCGCAACTTTTCCATTGTTGCCCACATCGACCACGGTAAATCCACGCTGGCGGACCGTCTTATCCAGTCTACCGGTACGGTGGCTGAACGGGATATGGAAGCGCAGATGCTGGATACGATGGATATCGAGCGCGAGCGCGGGATTACCATTAAGGCCAACTCGGTGCGGATCGAATATAAGGCCAATGACGGGCATGAGTATATTCTCAATCTGATCGACACCCCCGGGCACGTTGATTTTGCCTATGAGGTTTCGCGCTCCATGCGGGCTGTGGAAGGCTCGTTATTGGTGGTGGATGCCAGCCAGGGCGTGGAAGCGCAAACATTGGCAAACGTTTACCACGCTTTGGACGCGGATCATGAAATTGTGCCTGTTCTGAACAAGGTCGATCTGCCGGCGGCAGAACCTGAACAAGTAGCCGAACAAATCGAAGATGTGATCGGGATTGATGCAACGGATGCTGTGATGATTTCGGCGAAAACCGGACTTGGTATTCCTGATGTTCTGGAAGCTATCGTTACCCGTCTGCCTGCGCCCAAGGGTAACCGCGATGCACCGCTGAAGGCCATGTTGGTGGACAGTTGGTATGACGCTTATCTGGGCGTGGTTGTACTTGTACGTATTATCGACGGGGTCCTAAAAAAGGGCGACAAGATCCATATGATGAACACGGGTGCGACGTACCCTGTTGACCGCGTTGGTGTTTTCCGCCCGCAAATGGAACCGATTGATGAGCTTGGGCCCGGTGAGATGGGGTATCTGACGGCCTCGATCAAACAAGTGCGCGATACCGCTGTGGGGGATACAATCACCCACGACAAACCGCGCTGCGCCGAAGCCTTGCCGGGGTTTGCACCCAGCCAACCTGTTGTGTTCTGTGGGCTTTTCCCAGTGGACAATGCCGAATTTGAAGACCTGCGTGAAGCGATCAGCAAGCTTAGCCTGAATGACGCAAGTTTTAGCTATGAGATGGAAACAAGTGCGGCACTTGGCTTCGGGTTTCGCTGCGGTTTTCTGGGATTGTTGCACCTTGAAGTGATACGCGATCGTTTGGAACGCGAATATGACATTGATCTGATCACCACAGCACCAAGCGTGATTTACCACATACAGATGCGCGACGGTACAATGATCGAGTTGCACAATCCGGCTGATATGCCTGATCTGACCCATGTGGATCACATCGAAGAGCCGCGCATCAAAGCGACTATACTTGTACCTGACGACTATCTAGGTGACGTGCTGAAGCTGTGTCAGGACCGTCGTGGTATACAGATGGACCTGACCTATGCAGGTGCGCGCGCCATGGTGGTTTACGATTTGCCGCTGAATGAGGTGGTGTTTGATTTTTACGACCGTTTGAAATCGGTGACCAAGGGGTATGCGTCGTTTGACTATCAAATGGACGGTTATCGCGAAGATTTTCTGGTCAAGATGCAAATTCTGGTCAATGACGAGCCGGTTGACGCGCTTTCAACTATGGTACACCGCGACCGTGCCGAGGCGCGAGGACGCGCCATGGTCGAAAAGCTAAAGGACCTGATCCCGCGTCATATGTTCAAAATCCCTATTCAGGCTGCTATCGGCGGGCGCATTATCGCGCGTGAAACGCTGGCGGCCATGCGCAAAGATGTAACGGCCAAATGTTATGGTGGCGACATTAGCCGTAAGAAAAAGCTGCTGGACAAGCAGAAAAAGGGCAAGAAAAAGATGCGCCAGTTCGGTAAAGTGGAAATCCCGCAACAGGCGTTTATTTCCGCGCTGAAGATGGATGACTAGTTATATCTTGACCCGTTGAGTGTCGGTCGATTTTTCCAGGATGTCGAATTTTTGCGACAGGCGCGTCATAAGGTTTTGGCTGACATTTTCAAATATTGTGGAATCGCCTGATGTTGTACGCAGATATACATCCTGTGCACGGTCTGAATTGCTGAAATGATGTGTTTGGGAAGGTGCCGCGCTTTGGCTGCGGTTTATGTCAGAATGTTTCATTTTTACTCACTTCAAGTTTACTGGTTACTCTACAGGGTCGTTATAATTTACTAGTGCGGCTATCTATAAATATAATTTGTGGCAATTTCATGGTATTAGGTACTTTTATTAAAGTATTTTAAGTAAAGCACTGTTTATCTGGATTTATCTTGGTCTGCCATACTGGCCTTGGGATATGCGTATCTGGAAAAGATACTCACTTATTATCCCAACGGATTGCCATTCCTGTTTATCCCACCTAAACCGCATTTAAACAACTGAAAGCCTTTGATTATGTCTCTGAGCACCCTTCAAGCCCGTGCAGGCAACGCCTGCGAACTTTGTGCCGCTACAACAGATCTAACCCCATTTGCCGTTGGTCCGGCCCCTGATGGTACGGCGATGACCGCGGCATTGCTTTGCCCGACTTGTTCGGCGCAAATTGTGGGTGAGATGGATGTAAACCATTGGCGGTGTCTTTCTGCGTCTATGTGGTCGGAACACGCGCCTGTGCAGGTACTTGCCTGGCGGATGCTGGACCGGTTAAGCGATGAAAGCTGGGCACGTGATCTGTCCGATATGCTTTATCTGGATGATGAGACACTGGTCTGGGCGAAATCAGGTGCAATAAAGGAAAGCTTGCACAAAGACAGTAACGGTGCCCCACTTGCGGCAGGTGATACGGTTGTGCTGATTAAAGACTTGCCTGTTAAGGGTGGCGGTTTCACCGCCAAGCGCGGTACAGCGGTACGCGGGATATCACTGGTTGAAGAGAATCCAGCCCATATCGAGGGCCGCGTGGAAGGACAACGTATTGTTATCCTTACCGAGTATGTGAAAAAGCGGTAAAAATTGACCCAAATCAAAGAAGTTGAATGTGATTAACTATAAATTACACCTGAACAAACAGGAGTTTAAGTGATGTTACGCCTTGCAACGATGCTTTATGCCGTAATCGGATCAACTTTGGCTGGAACAGCCGTCATTGCGGTTCTGGTTGCCGGATACACCACGTTGACGCCGATACTGATCGCAGCCGGTGTAGGCGCACTTATAGCGATACCCGCGACATGGTTTGTCGCGCGAATGATTTATGAAGCGTAGCTATTGGTTGTGAGCCTTAGCTGGCTGATTTGGAAATCGCTTTTCCAGCCTTGGAAATGTCTGTGCCCATCCCATCGACAGTTGCACATGCAGTAAGGGCGGTAAGAGCAATGATCACGGTTATACGGGTCAATGTGCGGGTCATGGTCGTTCCTTTTGTTATCGCGTCAATTCTTAAATAAGATCGAATTTATTGGCAAGTGCCTTACGGCAATACTTCGCTTATCATCTTACCTGAATGCTTTTGTTAAAACTATAGGCAATGTCCGCATGCATTAAGCTTTGCAGATCGGACTTTCAGCTATCTTGTACTAATGTTAGGTTTGCATTTGTATATCTTAAATACCGGAAAACCGAATTGCCTTTAAAGATTAACAACCGTGATGCACGCAGGCTTTGGCTGGAGACGCAAGGCTTGTCCCAACCGCCCACGGGTGCTTTGGATGTCCTGTCGATTATAAAACAACTTGGTTTTGTTCAGCTTGATACTATTCGTGTCATTGCGCGTGCCCATCATCATATAATCTGGTCGCGCAATCAACACTACCGCGAGCATATGTTGAACCGGTTGATGGCGGATAACCGTGCTATTTTTGAACATTATACCCATGATGCCTCGGTTCTGCCGATGGAGTTTTATCCAATGTGGCAACGGCAATTTCGACGTAAAAGGAAAATGATAGATCGATCAAAATACTATAAAACCAAGCTGGATGCAGCAGGGCGTGATGCCATCAAAGCGCGTATATTGAGAGAAGGGCCGTTATCAACCCATGCGTTTGATACAAAAGTTTCAGGCCCCAAGGGAATGTGGGAACGTCCACCGCATAAAATTTCATTGGATTATATGTGGTATGCGGGTGAACTTGCGACCTCTCATCGGCAGAATTTTACCAAGTTTTATGATTTGTCACATCGGGTTATCCCGCAAGAGATAAGCGACCAGAGCCACAGCGATGAAATGCAGATAAATTGGCTGTGCCATGCTGCTCTTGATCGCATGGGATTTGGTAGTTTGAACGAGATACAGAAGTTTTGGGAGGCAACAGATAACAGCGAAGTGAAAGCATGGGCATCACGCGAAGCGGCATCAATGATACCTGTTGCGCTGCAAGCGTCTGATGGTTCGTGGAGTGATGCTTATGCAGCTGCAGATATTGAGCAGCGTTTAGCTTCACTTACCGCGCCGACCTCGCGTTTGCGCATCCTGAACCCGTTTGACCCTGCTGTGCGAGATCGTAACCGTCTAAGCCGACTTTTCGGTTTTGAATACCGCATTGAAATATTTGTACCTGAAGCCAAACGCAAATGGGGTTACTATGTGTATCCCTTGCTTGAAGGTGATCGGTTTATCGGTCGGATCGAAGCAAAGGCTGATCGTACAAACGGGGTGTTGAATGTGACAAACCTTTGGGCTGAACCCGGTGTCAAATGGACAAAAGCAAGGGCTGTGAAACTGGATGCAGAACTTGCGCGTCTTGCCCGTTTTGTCGCTGTGGACAAGGTGAAATGGCACTGTGCGAACAATCCGGTCACATAATCGGGAAAGTCGTTTAAAATGGTGTTTCCCTGCAAAAAATCACGCTAATAAGGCGCGTAGGTTTATTGTTATTGAATTTAGGAGTTCCCGTATGTTTTCCCGTAACGGTTGGCGGCGTTTTAAGTTTGGTCTTCAAACAATTCTAGGATTGTCCAAACGCGGCTTTTTTATTCCCTACCGTTATGCCGCTAGTGTTTCGGATAGCCAGCCGGTTTATGCTGCGCTAGAGCAAGTATTTAATGCAAAGCGCGCGGATTTTGCCGAGTTTTGCAAGTCTTTGGATGTATATGCCGGTGAGTTTGAAAACTTTGATGCGGCCCCTAGGCCCAAATGGCAACAGGGTTGGTTTTCGCGCCTTGATGGCGCTGCGGCATACGGGTTGGTGCGTCAGCGTGAGCCAAAGACTATTATTGAGGGTGGGTCGGGTCACTCGACCCGGTTCATGGCACAGGCAATTTACGACGGTGGATTGGATTGCACTCAGATTGCAATAGACCCATACCCCCGCGCTGCGATCCAAAGCCTGCCCATTGAATGGCGTGCGGAGTTATTGAATGAGGAACATATCGCGATGTTTGCCGATCTTGAAGCCGGTGACATCGCATTCTTTGACTCCAGCCATATCCTAATGCCGGGCACTGATGTGGACATGATCTTTAACCGCATCATGCCAGTGTTGAAACCGGGTGTGTTGATCCACATTCACGATATACTGCTTCCCGATCCATACCCCGATGCATGGCTTTGGCGCGGTTACAATGAACAAAATGCGCTTGGCCCGATGATTGCCAGCAATGCTTATGAAGTCATCTTTGCCAGTGCCTATGTTGCCAGCCGTATGCAGAATGAAATTGCAGCCACAAGCTTAAGTCAATTACCGCTTTTTGTGGGTGCGTATGAGACCAGCTTGTGGTTGGAAAAGAAGTAATAACTGTAGCATATGAAGTGAGTGGGGAGGGTTCGATTTCCTTCGCCCGCTCCAATCATTTGAAAAGTCGGTTTGTATTGATGACGATGTCTGCTTTGTTTGATCTCAATCAAGGCAGCTCCCATGATTGAGATATATGAACCAGTGGTGCATGCGATAGACAAACAGCCTGCAGTCGCAAAAATTCGACGCAAAAAATGCAGCTATATGAAAGGATGCACTGTGCCCAAAAAATTCGCTGTTATTGGACTTTTGGCTCTGACTTACTGGATTTGCCCTGCTAGTGCTCAGCAAGTTGATCCACACACTCTGTATGAGCAAAATTGTGCAGGATGCCATACCCTACACGCGGGTGAGTTTGTGTATGAAAACCTCGATCTAATCGACAATACCCTTGTAGGTAAGAAAACTGGCAGACCCGTGTCTGCGTTTTTGGAAACAGGGCACGGAGGCTTGTCGCCTGATGAAATTAAGATCATGATGGATCATTTGTCAAGTATTCGGCAATCTGGACGGCTTTTTCACGAAAAATGCAGGATATGCCATGTCAACGCAAAGGAATTGGCACGCCTTAATCTTATTATTCGGGACGGCATACTTCTTGGCCGTTACACTGGAAAGGACATTGCTCAGTTTCTACTGAACCATGGACGGCTTGATACTAAAGAAGCCGCCAGAATGGTTGACGTACTAAAGCGCCAACTGATGACAACACCAACAACACAGAATTAACGTGGGTTTGCATTGGCAACTTTGTCCGCATAAGAGACCTTCGATTGAACGAAATGCTGGACAGAGCACGAACGGCGGCTTTGGAGAGACGTGGGTTGTCATAACCATCTTTGGGCCACAACCCGAAGCTGCGCCTTTGCATTCCACCTACAGAATAGTCCGCATAACTCACTCCGGTGTATCAAAACCACTTCTCCGGCCATATCAAGAGCTTATGAAACTATCTTTTTCATAGCCTTTAAAAATGCCTGCACTTCCTGCTTGGTATTATAATGGCACATTGACACACGAATGCAGCTATCCAGCCCAAGCGGGGTTAGAATATTGCCTGAATAGTGATCGGCGCGGCGTATGTGAACGCGAATACCGTTTTCAGACAGTTTTGCTACAACATCACCGGATGGCTGGCCTTTGACCACGATAGAACAAAGCCCTTCACGGTGTGGATTGTCGATACCGCCGATCACTGTGATTTCCGGCATGTCGGCAAGTCCTGTTTCGCCACCGACACCGTGTAACATGGCGTCCACCAGCGCATTTTCCTGTGCGGTAATGGCGTGGCCCGCCGCGACAACCTTATCACGCGCGGTGGTAGCATTAGACACGCGCCCGCCCAACCATTCGAAATATCCCACAACATCTGAAAATGTCGCATAAGAGCCTGCATCGCGGGTGCCCAGTTCCCAAGGTGCGTTGGGCGCGCCGATCAGTGTGTCATGGGGCATGGCCGCCAGACGATCTGAAATCCAAGCAATACCGTAGCCATGCCGCGAAAACACTTTGTAGGGCGAGATTACATAACCATCGATGCCGTAAGCATCAATGTCCAACCCGCCGTGGGCCGCATGCTGAATGCCGTCGACGATAATGATGCAATCGGGTGAGACATCGCGGATAGCTTTTGCAATTGCGCCTACGTCAACCGACATTCCGGTGACGGGTGAGGTGTGCAGGATGGTCGCCACGCGGGTATCTGCCGTGATGTGGGGAAGGTAATCCTCAACACCAACAGTGCCTGTTGCATCGTTATGACTGGCAGAAACGTAGGATTTACCGGCAATTTCCGCCCATCTGATACAAGCGCTGCGTGATGCGGGATGTTCTAGCGTGCTGCCCAGAACCTCACCGCCCTTGGGCGTGCCTAAACAAGCGGCACTAATCAGGCGAAACAGAAGTTCTGTGCCGCTTTCGCCGACAAAAACCTGACCGCCATTGGCATTCAGAAAGGTGCGGATGCTGTCTTTGGATGCCGCAATCATGGATCCGGCTTGTTGAGATGCAGGGTTATCGCGGCCCTGATTGTCGGGGATGGCAGCATATTGGGCAGTGGTTTCAACAACTGATTTCAGGGTCAGAGCGCCACCGGCGTTTTCAAAGAAAATACGCGCACCCTGATCGGGACAGCTATCGACCAGACAGAACCTGTCGCGGACTTCGTCCATTATGCTTTCAACGGTGGTAATCATTAGATGTTCCTTAAGCAGTGTTTCAAGAAAGCTCTACCACCAAATCTTCAAATGATTTAGAGTGTAATTGTTATATCAACCAAAAGGAAATGTTTTGGATATTCGATTTCTGGAAAGTCTGGTTGCGGTTGTTGAAGGTGGGTCAATTTCTGCGGCCGCACGCGGGCAGGGACTGACGGCAACCGCTGTCAGCCAACGCATCCGTGCCTTAGAGGTCGTGTTTGGTGCTGATCTTTTGATCCGTTCGGGGCATGCCGCCGTACCAACCAAAGCCTGCCTGAACCTGCTGCCGCGCGCCCGTGACTTGATTTTTGAAGCCGCAATGTTGAAACGCGATTTTGGTAAAGACGCATTATCGGGTCCGTTTCGGATCGGGGCCATTGAAACCGCCCTGTCAGAACTGATCCCGTCTGTGGTCAAAACGATTTCGGACAATGCACCTGATTGCCAGCTATCGATCAAGCCGGGAACATCGATCCAGCTTTATGAAATGCTGGAAAATGGCCAGATTGATCTGGCTATTATAGTTGTACCACCCTTTGCTATTCCAAAGGCCTTTTGTTTGGATAAACTGGCTGTACAACCCTATGTTTTGATCCAAAGTATCGATAATGGTCCTGTCACCAGAGACAGGCTGATATCTGAGCCTATCATCCTATACGACCGTAAATCATGGGGTGGGGCACCTGCGTGGAAATGGGTTACAGAATATGCAAATCCACAGAATATCATGTGTGATCTGGATGGGTTGCGTACCATTGCCGCAATGGTGGAAAGCGGTCTGGGGATAGCATTGTTGCCCAGCTGGCCGGAATTGCTGGACAGTAAGGCAAAGCTTTCATTTACCGCACCGGTGCCACCGATTTCAGACCGGAATATCGTTTTGCTGGGTAAAGCTGCGGAAAAGCATGACCCGCTTTGTGGCCTCATTCGTAAATGTTTGTTGCAGCACTAGCTATTCATAGCCGAACCGTTCAATCCACGGCTGGATCCGGTCGTTATATGCTTTGAAATATGATTGGTAGTTTTTCCATCTGTATGTTGCATCTTTATAAAGCGGTTGCACCACCTGACTGTAACTTGGCGTGTTGATCTTACCGCGCTCTATGGCTGTTTTTTGATATTCGTTCAGGCTTTCTTCCCATTCCAGATCCAGAAACTGCAATAGTTTTTCAATCTCATTTGGCATATCAACAACGAGATCTTCATATCTGATCATGTGGAATTTCAAATCATATCGTTTTTGTGACAACCACCAAGTTTCCATTACGGCACAATAAAAATCTATTATCCTTTCTAAATCCACCATATTTGCCATCTGCGGGTTCAATTTAAAATATTGCATATAACAACTTAGGATACAGTCATACGGGTGCCTGATGGCCAAGATGAATTTAGAATGTGGAAATACGCTATGGATAAGTGGGGTTTCGATAGCGTTTAATGGCAATTTATCTATGCAAACCTGATTGGATGTACGGTTTTCAATGTGTTTGTCCAACTCGGCATAATATTGTGCCTGCAAATATGAGGCTCTTTTGGGATCAATGCTTTCGATATCTTCTAGGTTGAAAAAGCTATCCAACTCATTTCGAATTGCCGCAACCATTGGCTGCTCTTCCGCCACGACAATATTAGTGTGACTGCGCAATATAGTGTCTAACAATGTTGTACCCGAGCGTGGAAAGCCAACAAGAAAACAGGGTGTGTTTTGGGTGGTATCGGTATTATCAGCCACGTGCGGCAGAGCGGGTGCATCTTTCAACTCTTGTAATGCAGAGGTAATATTTGCGAAGTATGCATCCGGGTCGGCTTGTATATAATCAGAGCTTTGCTTTGCTTTCGTGTTCATCATTGAAAATGCTGAATATGCATCATCGAATAACCCGATTTTATCGCATGTCTTTCCTTTCAACTCATAGAAAGCAATGACGCGCTTTTGGATTAAGTTATCCGGTGTGATCTGGGCGATTAAAATTTTTGCCTGCTCAAAATTCTTTTCCCGAAACTCCAGCAATGCAGCATAATATAATATATTTGCGTTGCTTGCTGTGGGGGAGCTTTTTGCTTCTACCAATGTGCGGGACAATCCAGCAAGATTATTTGTTTTTTCATAAAAGTCACAAAGACTTGTTCTAAATTTCAAATCGTTAGGGTCAATTTGAAGAGCGTGTTGAAAACTTTGTTCAGCAGCTTCAATTTCACCATTGCCGTTCAATGCTATCGCAAGATTGTTATGTAAAGTTGCATTGTCAGGTTCAATATTTAATGCTTTTTGATAACATTTGATTGCCGCGCTTAAGTTACCACTTTGTTTCAGCGCGCCGCCCAGATTATTATAGGCCTGCACCGATTTTGGATCAATTTGCAAAGCACGGTTAAAACATTGGGTCGCTGGGTCTATCTGGCCCTGTTTAATATATGCAACTCCAAGAAGGTTATGCAAAAATGGTGTTTGTGGATACTGTTTTAATAAGGCATTTCCGCGCTCTATAACCTCGTGCAATCTACCTTGATTATAAAGCTCAACCACAGCTTTGATTTGATCTTGAGCGGACGTTGCAGTTCTTGGTTCATGCAATGCGTTCAAAGCCGCAAGGCCAAGCTGTGCAGGTTTGTTATTCGGGAACTTCATCAATACAGAAAGATACTGTTTTTTGGCTTCAGCAATTTGCCCGTTTTTAGCATGCTTTCGCGCGCTTAATAATAATTGCTGTACAGATAACTGCATTTTTTATTCTCTCTTATTTAGCAAGACAGTGACACAAACGAAAACGTAATTAAATATGATAAAGACGAATATTCTATGTGCCACAATTAAAACCTGCACCTATTGTGCTATAACCTTTCAATATTAAATCCGGATTGTAGTCGAGATTGTGATATAAGCGTCACGGCGATAACGCGGCATTGGTCAATGGGTGCTGGGCGCAAGCTTTCTGTTGCTAAACTCAAGTGTAGGAAGCTACAGTTGAGCGAAAAATCAAAGCTTTGGTAAATGCGGTTTTGATGGGGCGGACGGGACTGGATACGTTTTGAACAAAAGCGTTAAAATGAAACAGGAAACAAGAAGCATAGTGTTTCGTTTTGCTGTTGTAGGCACGATCGTTGCGGCCTGTTATGTAATTTTTTACCTGACACTTTTGGCGCTGGGTCTCTCTCAACCTTTTGCAAATATAATAGCGTTTCTTACGGCTGTTGCCATTCAGTATGTCGGCCAGGCACTTTGGACATTCCGTCGCCCTTTGGCTATACCCACACAAATTGGCCGTTTTCTTGGAACAATCGGATTGGGGCTGGTTGTCTCTGCGCTGATTACAGGCGTTCTTGGCCCTTCATTCGGATGGTCAAGTTGGGTGTCAGCCGTGTTGGTGACGCTTGTTCTTCCCGTTCAAAATTTTATTTTCTTCAGAATTTGGGTGTTTACTGAAACAGAAGCTTCATCGGAGAGTTGATGGCACATATTTATTCAAACCAGTTTTTCGACTATATAGACGCGGGCGCAAAATCTTCGGCGCAACACATGATTAGTGTAGTTCAGCCATTGCTGGAAGTAAGAAGTATTGTGGATCTTGGCAGCGGGCGGGGCGTTTGGCTACGGGAATGGGCTGCTGCAGGCGTGGCTGACATTACCGGTGTAGACGGCGACTATGTGGACCGAGAAAACCTTGCTATCCCTACAGATGCTTTTCACGCAACAGATCTGACCAAACCATTGGATCTTGGACGTCGATTTGATCTTGCACAAAGCCTGGAAGTTGGCGAGCATCTGCCTGAAACTGCGGCCAACATATTGGTCGACAGCCTGACAAAGCATAGTGACCGGGTTCTGTTTTCAGCTGCGGTGACAGGGCAGGGCGGCGAATTTCATATCAATGAAAAGCCTTTGTCTTTTTGGCAGGATATTTTTGCCGAACGGGGTTATACGGCCTTTGATTGCGTTCGCCCGCATTTGAAGTCTGTGTGGGATGTGGAGCCTTGGTATAAGTATAATACGATTTTATATGTGAATAAAGCGGGTCTAAAGGGCCTGCCTGAAGAGGTGCTGATAACAGAGGTTCCGGTTGGGGCGCCGGTTCCGAATGGTGGAAATGCATCGTGGCGTCTACGTCGGGCAATTGTATCTTTATTGCCGCGCAGTATGGTGACATGGATCGCACAGATGAATGCAGCTTGGAAAGTGCGTAGGTTGAAACGGTTGATTAAATGACTGTGGGCACTACGGAAGCACATACGATGAAATCTAATGTACCGTTCATGTTGCTTTGTACGATCGGGCTAACTTTCGCGGTGCTGATGCTGGCTTCTGGCCTACAAGTGTTGGACCCAATGGTCCGTCATGACGATTTTGGGGCATTGCTGGCTGATCCGACAGATTTTTATGTCAAAACCCTGGAGGAAGGGCGTTGGTTGAATTACTGGTGGCACCTGCGGGGATGGGTGACACCCGCTTGGATCAACTTTTCAGTTTATCAATTTTTCTGGGCAATTTTTGCCGGTGCTGCTGCTGTGAATGCATGTGGCAAAGAAGAACCGTTTAGATATGTCGCCGCTTTGGCATTGATGATCGTCGTTTCACTTCCCGCTTTGCTGATATCCGTGTGGTTCAATACGCTTCTTCCCGGTCTTGGTTTAGTGGCTTTATTTGCACTTCTGGCATCATTCCTGCGCCCCGCAACCATGCGTTGGTTGCTGCTGCTCTTTGTTCCATTAACACTTATGGCCTATACAACTTTTCCGCTTTTATTATTAACGGTCTGCTTGACCACGCGGGATTTGCGCCGTTCTTGGTGGGATCTGCTGACCCTTATGGCAACCTTTGTCATCAGTTTCGCTTTAGGCTTGCTTGTGATTTATTCTCTTAATTATATGGAACATGGGGTTTTTGGTATTTCGATTGCAAACTGGCGCAATCCTACACCGCCGCATGATCTGGCGTCTGTAATTGCCAACTTGGGTCTGGTTCTGGAGTTTTTCAAAGAAACGGCTTTGACGATTGCATTCGAGAATACAACTATGGTGACTATATTTGTTTTGGTTCTGACAGGCAGCCTTATATATCTTGCGCGTGTTGAGCCTTGGACGGCACTTTACATCTTTGCCGGTTTGTTTGCAGGTATTGGTCTTCTGAGTTTACAGATAATAATGACAGGCGTGATTACGCCTGCGCGTGCCGTAAACTTTGTCTGGGTTTTATACAGCGTTTTATGTGTTCGTGTTGCTGTTGTTTGCCATAGTAAGGGCAGGGTTCCAGCCAATTTGGCATGGAGCTTCCTGTTGATTACCATCACTGTCTATTTGATATGGATCTGGGAGCGATATTTTATATACACATATTGGCAAGATGAAACGCGGGCACTGGCAGTGCAGGCAGGAACCGGTGCGGGTCCCATTTATGTGATCGGTTCGTACAAAGCTCTTAAATCTGAAAGCAAGGTCGGCATTATGGGGCCGCGCGGCTTGCAGTTACGCTTGAAATACCTGACGGGACGTACAGTTTTTGTTTGCGATAGAACACCTGACGCATGTGAAAACGTATCTGCGGATGCACTTTCCGGCTTGGTTGTACCCGTGCCAGAGGTGCGGCAAATGCAAGATAGGACTGAAATCATTCTGCCCCCGGTCACAGAGTAAGTGCTTCACTAAGGTGCACTTAAAGGTCCATAGGGTGTATGCTATGATTTTCAATATGAAACCCACCCAACACGCGATCCTTAATAGTTGCCTGTTTTGATAGGGCTACAGTAAGTGGTAATTGTGCCTACTCGTACCCAAATTTTTTGATCCAAGGTTGGATTTGTTTGTCATATTTCGAAAAGTAATCCCGATAGTTTTCCCATCGATAAGCGGCATCTTTATATATTGGTTGTACGACTTGTCTGTAACTTGGGGTGTTTATTCTGCCTCTTTTGAGCGCCGTTTTTTGATATTCTTTTAGGTCTTCTTCCCAATCCAATTCCAGAAAGTTTAAAAGAGCACCAACATTATGGGCCATGTCCACGACAAGATCTTCATATCTGATAATTTGATAATCCAAGTGATATCTTTCTTGGGAAAGCTGCCATGTTTGCATTGTGATACAATACAGTTCAACAATCCGATCCAGATCGACCATATTTGACATTGCTGGGTTTGGTCTGAAGTTTTGCATATAGCAACTTAGAATACAGTCATATGGATGTCTTATCGCCAAAATAAACTTGGATTTTGGGAAAATAGTATTCAAAATTGGCGCATTTAATGCATTAAGCGGCATTTTATCGATACATATTTTAGTCATCTGATCGGGGTTAGTTTGCTTGTCTAGTTCTTTAAAATAGATCGATCGCAGTTGTGAAATCCTATCCGTACTAAGGGATTCTAATTCTTCTATGGCCACATACCCTCCCAATGCTCTACGAATATTCGCAGCCATTGGTCCTTCTTCGACAACAGTTATCTGGGAATGGCTGCGAAGAATTGTATCGAGCAATGTTGTCCCGGACCGTGGAAATCCGATTAAAAAACAAGGCGTGTTCTTATGTGTCGAGGTTTCATTAATAGATTGCGGTAAAAGCGGGGCTGCATTTTTTATATTTTTCAATGAGTCGGCGGCTCTGTTAAAATATGCTACTGGATTTGTTTGATTAAATTCTATGCTTTGCGAAATTTCTTTATTCATGTCTATAAATGCATCAAATGCCATATCGGGCATTTCAAGCTTGTCAAAAGTTTTGCCTTTCAATTCATAAAATGCAAGCAGTAAACTTTTGAACAGATTGTCTGTTTCGGTATTCTCAATGTGTATTTTTGCGCTTTCAAAATCCTTTTTCCGAAAATCAATTACCGCTTTATAATACAGAATATTCGCATTATTTGAATCAATACGGTTTTCGGCAAGAGAGAGCGTGTCGGATAAGTCGTTAATATTATTGGTTTTTTCGTAGAAATTACATAGATTTACGAGATATCTTAGCTGATCAGGTTGTTCTGCAAGTGCATTTTGGTAACATATTTTCGCGCGGTCAATTTCACCCGTTGCTAAGAAAACATTGCCTAGATTATTCTGTGTTTCGGCATTTTTAGGGTCAATTTCTAAAGCTTTTTGATATGTCGCGAATGCGGCTTTTAATTGTCGCGTATTTTTAAGAACACTGCCTAAATTGTTAAATGCATCAATAAAATCCGGTTTTAAAGCAATGGCGTCTCTGAAGCTTTGAATAGATGCGTCACTGTCTCCGATTTCTTTTTGGGCAATTCCCAGATTATTGTGTATTTCGGCATTTTTAGGATCAATCTTTATAGCCTTTTGTAAAAACGCGATTGCCTCAGCCCAATTACCAATTTCAATAGATGTATTCCCAAGGTTTTTGTGGGCATCGACTAGATTGGGATCAATAGTTAACGCTTTTTCAAAGCACTTTATTGCATCTTTGAATTTACCTGTTTCCTTTAAAATTCCTCCGATATTATTGTGTGATTTCGCATTCTGGGGGTCAATTTCCAAGGCCGAGCGGAAACAATCTATTGCTGCATCGTAGTCTTTCATACCTGCATGTGCCGCACCTAACAGATTATGTAACATCGCTACTTGCGGGTAGTTCTCTGTCAGTGCGGTAACGTATTCTATGACATCTTTTAGTTGCCCGTTTTGGTAGAACCCTATTGCGGTGGTAATTTCATCTTGTGTGGGATGTGGGTATTGTTGTGCGGGGGGCATAATATTCCTACATTATCTTAGGTATGGATTTTCAGGATACTGTCACAAAATGAAAGCAATTTAAATCAAAGTATACAGTATTCTATAGAAAATCTGTGAGGGCGCTTTTCGACAATTACTACTGGGCCGCACGGCACCAATCACTCGGGATGAGCTATTCAGTCAGTCGTCAGATAAATATGTAATCATTGGTGCTGTGCGCAGTCTCAAGCTAACCAGTCTGGGCCAAATTTCCCTGTTTAACAGGGAAATAACAGGGAATTTGTGCTATTTTGGCATAAAATCGTAAAATATACCGTGATTACATACGAATTAACAGTGACTTACGCATGATTTCCCTGCTGCAGTTAACAGGGAATTTAGTTGGACCGAACAGGGAATGATTTGTTAAATCAGGGATTATGAATTCCAGCTATTGTAACGCTCAAATGTATCTTCAATCCCGTTGTCTTCATCATCCTCGTCAACGGCCTGATCAAGAGTAAGCAATGTCATTGCAAACCCATCATACTGGTAAAGGGTTTGGGCCGAGAGTTCTTTCCCAAGCGGCTTGCGAAGCCAGTCCTCGGGATCGATTGCTTCTATGTTGGTCCAGTCCCCAGGGTACACGCAGCACCCCCGCCAACACCTCACCAAAAGGCCACAGAGCGCGGGATTGGGTGGAGGTTCCGACAGTTTTCTTCACAGTAGTGGGTTTCTCTTAGCTCCTGCCAAGGTCATTTCAGGATAGTACAGCGTGCATGCAGCTATACAGCCACTTTAATCACGAGAGACATTTAGAGATCAGATAATCCATCAAGCAAAAGCGTGTAACTACTCTCACGGAGTGGTTCAATTTCTGCGCCGTATAATGATGATGCTGGTATGCCTTTTGCGGCGCGCTCAAGTATGTCTAACAACACCCCATATAGGCGTTTCTCGAAGCCTTTCGTTGAGTGCTTCTAAATATTAAATTGATGGACTATATCCAACTATCAATTGCTTTAGGCCAATAGCAGCACCAATTAAAATCGCTATAAATGTGACAGGGGCACTATACGCAAGTACTGAAAACGCAGATAAGCCCTGCCCAACACTGCAGCCAATAGAGACGACAGCACCCATTCCCATAAGTGTGGCGCCCAATATTTGACGCTTTAATTCTCGCGGGTCTTCGCAAGCCTCCCAGCGGAAGTGGCCTTTGAGCATGCTCCCTATGAATGCACCGACAAGCACACCAATAACAGATCCTGTTCCAAAGCTGATGGAATTTCCTGAAGACGTCATAAGGTAAAGCATTGTTTCCCCTATGGGGGCTGAAAATGTGTGCGAAATAACGGGTGTTGCATCAAATCCATTTTGTGCGACCCACTGAGTTCCAGCCCATCCAGATACGATTGCAAGCCCTACAATCGCACCCCAGAAGATATGCTTATGCGATCGTAGCATTTTTTGATTGCATAAGGTTAGGGCAATTATGGATAGCCCGATTAGTATGCCTGTTGTTTCTGTTGATAGGTTGATCCAACTCGATATATGCGTTGCAATGTTTGTTGTGTTGGTTGCTGGATCACTGTCGCCAAATGCCCAGATGCGTAATATTGCTAGTGGGCCTCCTAATGAAATGTAGGCGGATAAGCCCATGACCAAAACGATTACAAAAGAGCGAAGGTCACCACCGCCAAGTCGGGCTAATGCCCCGTAACCACAGTTACCCGCGAGAGCCATGCCATACCCAAAGACAAGGCCGCCAATGATGTTGGCAAAAGGGTTCCAGTTTCGGGATAAATAGAGAGTTTCGTTTAAGTTCAGTGAACCTTGTGCGCTTAAGGTAAAGGTTCCTATTATGGCAACGCCGATAGCAATTCCCCACATGCGAAATCTTAGGGAGTTATTGCCGTAATATAAATCTTCAATCGCGCCTAATGTGCAAAACTGCCCAATCCGGGCGGCCAAGCCCAATAAAACGCCACCAATCAGGCCGATGATCGCTACTAGTGTAGGTTCTGAAAAAATGTTCAGCATAGCCGCAATTTATATAAATCTTGCGACATCTCTTGTTATTCCTCTTTGCAGAATAAATCGTAAACCACTTCCATGATCTGGGTGGGGCGATCATCTGCTAAGCTGTAATAAATTATTTTTCCATCACGGCGTGGCGTGACGAGACCTTCAAGACGCAGACGCGTCAGTTGCTGAGAAACGGCCGCTTGACGTGATGACAAAAGCTCTTCTAGTTGCGTCACTGACTTTTCGCCTGAAGCTAAGTAGCACAAAATCATCAATCGACCTTCATGGCTGATTGCCTTTAAAAAGTTTGCTGCGCGCATGGCATTTTCTGCCATTTTGTCCATATCTTCATCGCAGATACTTGCATCAAATCGTGGAAGGCCCATTGTTTAATCTCTTTGTTTCGCGTTGTTGTTAACTATATTACCGTCTTTTGTCATCTCGTATTCTACAAGCCAGCTTTCGTGACGCCTGCATCAGATAGCATCCGCGCTAAAAGCCCCCAAAAGAAATCCTCACCTGGGTAGCCTTCGATACGTGACACTTCTTTGCCATCTACCACTAATACGAATGTAGGTGTGAAATGTAAGTTGCGTTCATATTCGATATTACGTGGGCGGGCGCCATGAATATTCATTCGCACCAATGGAGCTGCTTTGCCCTCAGTTGTTTTGGGGTAGATATGGGATATTTCGTCATCCCAGCGCTCACACCAAACACAACCATCTTCTTCAACCATAACCAAATACGTCTCGGCATTTGCGCTGGTGGCAAAGATGAAGGTGATAAAGAGAACAAATATTCTTAGCGGCATGTCAGGTTGACCTTTTACATACATATAACATAATGTGAATATGTAATCTATACAAGTTTTAGGACGTATCTTATGTTTGATATCACTTTTGCAGGTGCTGCTCTTGCAGGTCTCTTATCGTTCCTATCTCCGTGTATCCTGCCTATTGTGCCATTTTACCTAAGTTATTTGGCAGGAGTGGGAATGAACCAAATCTCTGCAGATGCCTCAATTGATAGTGCTACACGCAGGAGAGCCGTGATAGCTGCTATCTGTTTTGCAGCAGGTGTTATCACGATATTTATGGGATTAGGGGCTGCAGCGACCGTGTTTGGGCAAGTCGTGCGAGAGTATTTCGATGTGTTACGCTGGATTGCGGCAGGTATTATTCTTGTGATGGGATTGCATTTTTTAGGCGTTTTACGAATTGGTCTTTTGTATCGACAATTGCGTGTTGATGCTGGTGATTCGACAAAACTAAGTCTGATTGGGGCTTATGTGGTTGGACTGGCATTTGCATTTGGGTGGACGCCATGTGTCGGTCCCGTACTTGCGGCTATATTATTTACCGCAGCTGGAGCGGATACCGCGATGACAGGTGCAGCTTTATTATTCGTCTATGGTCTGGGAATGACTTCGCCCTTTATCTTGGCTGCGTTTTTCATCGGTCCATTTATGCGTTGGATGCGTGGATTTCGTCAATATTTGGGGTTGGTTGAAAAGATCATGGGCATATTTTTAATCATCTTTGCGATTTTGATTGCCACGAATTCTATGAATTATATCGCTCAGTGGATGATCAAAGTGTTTCCAAATTTTGGCGCAATAGGTTGAATCGAAGGAGAATGTAATGTTGAAATATCTTTCTTGTGTATTCGTTCTGTTAACAAGCTTACCAGTAGTCGCTGCGGAATTGGGCGACGATGGCTTACACAAAGCGCCTTGGATACAAGACACATTCAAAGATCTGCGCGAAGACCTTGTCGATGCGAATGCTGAAGGCAAGCGACTGATGGTAATGATCGAGCAGCGCGGCTGTATTTACTGTACAAAAATGCATGAAGAGATTTATCCACTTCCGCATATTACCAATTATATCACTGATAATTTTTACGTTGTTCAAATAAATATGTTTGGTGATGTAGAGGTAACGGACTTTGATGGGACCGTTTCGACAGAAAAAGAAATGGTCAAAAAATGGGGTATTTTATTTACACCAACGATTCTGTTCTTTTCTGAAGATGTAGCTGTAGATACTTCCGCCAATAAAGCATCTGTTGCCGTCATGCCAGGTGCCTTTGGACCGGGGACAACATTTGATATGCTGAACTGGGTGGTCGCGAAAGGTTATGATAAAGAGGAAAGTTTCCAAAAATATCATGCACGTAAGATTTCTGAACGCAATAATTAACGTAAGCTTCAGCCAGCTTAAATTCACTTATTCAATTTTATGAATTTATTGTTGCAAGCTGCGACATTATTGCGCTATGCTACATGAAATACATAATGTGTAAGGGAGGACGCATGAAGATATTCAGTCTTATAACCGTGGCTGCGGTATTTTGCGCAAGTGGGGCAAAAGCGGAGCCGGTCGCACCATCCGATGTTAAATTCGAAGATGGTGCTGTTGTTCAATCCTTAACAGGTATTGTTGGTGACCCAGCCGAAGGGCGCGAAGTTTTCAAGGGACGTAAACTAGGGAATTGCCTAGCCTGTCATGTAAATGCAGATATGCCAGAAGAATCATTTCATGGTGAAGTTGGCCCGGAAATAGCTGGTGTTGCAAGTCGTTGGGAAGAAGCACAGCTCCGAGCAATCGTTGTGAATTCGAAAATGGTTTTCGAAGATACAATTATGCCATCGTTTTACCGCGATGCAGGGTACACACGTCCTCTTGAAGGTTTCGAGGGAATGACGATTCTGACGGCGCAACAAGTTGAAGATGTAATATCATATCTTCAAACCCTTAAAGAAGATTGAAACCCCAAACTCACAGGAGAGAATAGGGATGGCTTATACACGTCGTAATATTTTAACAATTGGAACTGGAGCTTTGGTTTTTGCTTCTGTTTCTGGATTGCCAGTGTTCGCATCCGTTGTTGATGACGCAATTGCAAAATTCACTGGCGGTGCAGACGTTGCTGAAGGCGGTATTGAACTCACAGCGCCAGAAATTGCTGAGAACGGAAATACAGTGCCAATTCAAGTATCGGCACCTGGTGCATCTGCAATCACCTTACTTGCCATTGGCAACCCGGAACCAGCTGTTGCAACATTCAACTTTGGCCCATTGGCAGGATCGCGGTCGGGATCGACCCGCATCCGTTTGGCAAAAACGCAAGATGTTGTTGCGATCGCAAAAATGGAAGATGGATCGTTCCGCAAGGTTGCGGCGACAGTAAAGGTAACAATCGGCGGCTGCGGCGGCTAATTTTAGGTAATTAGGAGAAATTAAAATGGCTTCAGGTGTAAAACCTCGCGTCAAAGTGCCAAAGACAGCTGCGGCGGGCGAGACGATTACGATCAAAACATTGATCAGCCACAAAATGGAATCTGGTCAACGTAAAGATAAAGAGGGCGTTCTTATTCCACGCTCAATCATCAATCGTTTCACTGCTGATTTCAACGGTCAGAACGTTATTGATATAACTATCGAACCAGCTGTGTCGACCAATCCTTACTTCGAATTTGAAGCAATCGTTCCAGAGGCCGGTGAATTCAAATTTACTTGGTATGATGACGATGGATCTGTTTACGAGACAAGTAAACAGATCACTATCACGTAGTTATGGTTATTTTTGGGAGGGCGACTAGATGAATATAAAAGCTTTACTTGCAGGTATAACCTGTTTTGGGGTTGCCGGCTTGGCAGCGCATGCAGGTCAAGATGCGAAACTATCAATAGATGGTGAAGTATTAACTACCCAGGCCGCGGCTCCCGCGCATACTGAAAACTTGGATGAAATATATTCCGGTTGGCTGTTTAGATCAGGCGAAACACAAGCTTTGCAGCTTGATGATTTCGATAACCCTGGCTTTGTATTTGTTGATCAAGCGATTGATGAATATTCTAAAGTGGATGGTTCTGCTGGCAAATCATGTGCGTCATGTCATGAAAACGTAGAAGATTTTGCAGGACTTAGGCCTACATTACCACGGGTTGAAGGTGCTGAATTGGTTTCCATGGAAGACCTGATAAATAATTGCCGCACTGAACGCATGGGTGCTGAGCCATGGAAATGGTCTGGTGGAAAAATGACGGGTATGACAGCATTGATTGGTGTGCAATCACGTGGTTTGCCAATGAGTGTTGCCATCGATGGTGCAGCCGCTCCGTTCTGGGAAAAGGGCAAAGAGCTTTATTACAAAAGGGTCGGCCAATTGGATATGTCCTGTTCAAATTGTCATGAAGACAATTACAACAAGATGATCCGTGCAGATCATTTAAGCCAAGGTCAAATCAATGGTTTTCCAACATACCGCTTGAAAAATGCGAAACTGAATTCCATTCACGCACGCTTTAAAGGCTGTATGAAGAACATTCGTGCACAGCCTTTCAAAGAAGGTGGCGACGAGTTCAAATCATTGGAGCTGTACATCGCGTCTCGTGCAGAGGGGCTTGCTGTCGAAACACCTTCAGTACGTAACTAGTCAATAATACAAGCCCCATGCTTTAACATAGCGTGGGGTTTTTCATTAATAACAAATTCAAATATGCGCATATGTGATGCCATTAAGGACAATAGATGATTTCTCGTCGCGATTTTATGCAAACAAGCATGGCAGCCGCTGCTCTTTACGGTGCATCTAGCTATGGACAATGGGGACGGTTAGCTGCTCAGCAAAGTCTAACACAAGACAAGCTATTGGAGTTTGATACATTTGGAAATGTATCGCTTATTCACCTCACCGATATACATGGGCAATTGAAGCCAATCTATTTCCGTGAGCCTGAGATCAATATTGGTGTTGGCGAAAACAAAGGTGCTGTGCCCCATGTAACAGGTGCAGAGTTTCGCAAGCTTTACGGTATCGAAGATGGTAGCCATTCCGCATATGCATTGAGTTATGATGACTTTTCTTCATTAGCGCGTGGATATGGGCGCGTTGGCGGATTGGATCGTGTTGCAACAGTTGTAAATCATATACGATCTGAACGCCCTGACGCATTACTGCTGGATGGCGGCGATACATGGCATGGCAGCTATACTTGTTACCATACACAGGGCCAAGATATGGTTAATGTCATGAATAGGCTAGAGCCTGACGCGATGACGTTTCACTGGGAGTTCACACTTGGATCTGACCGCGTGAATGAGATAGTTGAAGGCTTGCCGTTTGCGGCTTTAGGCCAAAATATTTTTGATGCAGAGTGGAATGAACCAACAGAGATATTTCCGCCATATAAGTTCTTTGAACGCGGCGGTGTAAAAATTGCTGTAATCGGGCAAGCGTTCCCCTATATGCCAATTGCCAATCCGGGGTGGATGTTTCCAGAATATTCATTTGGTATTCGGGATGAACGCATGCAGGAGATGGTGGATGAGGTTCGTGCACATGGTGCCGAGCTTGTTGTTTGCTTAAGCCACAATGGCTTTGACGTTGATAAACAGATGGCTGGTAAAGTGACCGGTATTGATGTGATCTTGTCGGGCCATACGCATGACGCATTGCCTGAACCTGTATTGATTGACCAAACAATTATCGTTGCTTCAGGCTCGAATGGTAAATTTGTAAGTCGTGTGGATCTTGATGTACGTGATGGCCGAATGATGGGTTTCCGCCATAAGTTGATCCCAATCTTTTCGGATGTAATCGAACCAGACGCCGATATGACGAAATTGATTGATAAACAACGTGCGCCATATGCATCTGAGTTAAGTGAAGTGATCGGTAAGACAGGTGATGATCAAATTCTGTATCGACGTGGTAATTTTAACGGTACTTGGGACGATTTAATTTGTGATGCGCTTATTTCAGAACGCGATGCAGATATTGCATTGTCACCTGGTGTGCGTTGGGGACCATCCATCTTGCCGGGCCAAGATATCACACGCGAAGACATCTGGAACGTGACATCCATGACATACGGCGAAGCATATAGAACGGAAATGACAGGGGAATTCCTGCATGTGGTTCTGGAAGATGTTGCTGATAACTTGTTCAATCCTGACCCGTATTACCAGCAAGGTGGCGATATGGTGCGAGTGGGCGGTCTTGGATACCGCATGGATGTGACCAAACCACAGGGCAATCGGATAACGGAAATGACGTTATTGCGTACTGGTGAAAAAATTGACCCAAGCAAAACATATCAAGTCGCTGGCTGGGCCAGCGTGAATGAAGATACCGAAGGTCCACAAATTTGGGATGTTGTCGAAAATCACATCCGAAAGCAGGGGGTTATTTCCCTTGATCCTAATAACAGTGTGAAAGTTGTTGGCGCATAATGCCAGCCGAAGAATTGGAGCGATGCGTCATGTCCGACATAGACAAAGATAGATCACCCTCACGTCGTGCCTTTTTACAAGGTGCGGCTGCAGCAGGTGCAGGTGCGTTTGCCGCAGGAAACGCACAGGCTGCTACACCTGACCCACTGATTACTGAAGTCCAACCGTGGGCGCAGGAATTAGGGGATGGTGTTGATGCAACGCCATATGGCCTGCCGACAGCACATGAGGGGGACGTTATCCGCCGCAATGTGGAGTGGTTGACTGCGGATACAATCAGTTCGATTAATTTTACACCAATCCACGCATTGGATGGCACAATAACGCCACAGGGTTGTGCTTTTGAACGTCATCACTCTGGTGCGATTGATTTGAAAAAAGAAGACTACCGTCTGATGATCAACGGTCTGGTCGATACGCCATTGGTGTTTTCATACAGCGACCTGGAGCGTTTCCCACGTGAAAACCATGTCTATTTTTGTGAATGTGCTGCAAATACAGGTATGGAATGGGCCGGGGCCCAATTGAATGGTGCCCAGTTCACACATGGTATGATCCACAACATGGAATACACAGGCGTTCCACTACGCACTTTATTGGAAGAAGCAGGCTATCAAACAGCAGGTAAATGGGTGTTTGTGGAAGGGGCTGATGCATCGTCCAATGGGCGCTCTATACCAATGGAAAAAGCTTTGGATGATGTTTTGATTGCCTTCAAAGCGAACGGCGAAGCTTTGCGCAAAGAGCACGGGTATCCTGTGCGTCTTGTCGTGCCAGGTTGGGAGGGCAATATGTGGGTCAAATGGATTCGCCGCATTGAAGTAATCGAAAATGCTGTGGAATCGCGTGAGGAGACATCAAAATACACAGACACATTGGCGGATGGTACAAGCCGTAAATGGACATGGGCGATGGATGCGAAATCTGTTGTTACAAGCCCAAGCCCACAAGCACCGATTACACATGGCAAAGGGCCGATGGTTATTTCAGGACTTGCATGGTCTGGCAATGGTGCGATTACGCGTGTAGATGTATCAAAAGACGGTGGTAAAAATTGGGAAACAGCACGTTTGGCGAAACCAGGCGAGAATAAAGCGCTGACACGGTTTTACCTTGATACATCATGGGATGGCGAAGAAATGATATTGCAATCCCGTGCGATGGACGAAACCGGATATGTGCAACCAACAAAGACACAATTACGCGAAGTGCGTGGGTTGAACTCTGTATATCACAACAATTGTATTCAAACGTGGTTAGTGCGTTCTAATGGGCAGGCTGAAAATGTTGAAGTATCTTAATTTTATTGGCGCAACCGCTTTAATTCTGGCAGCGCCTTCTGCTTATGCAGGTGGCAAACACGGTCTTGGACGTTCTGCCTTACCAGAAGAAATCGCAGCATGGGACGGCGATGTCAGCCCTAATGGAAAAGGTTTGCCAGCGGGATCAGGTGACGCTTTGGTTGGTGAAGAAATCTTTGCGGATAAATGTGCATCCTGCCATGGCGATTTTGCCGAAGGTATTGATAACTGGCCCAAACTTGCGGGCGGTATTGATACGTTGGATCATGATGATCCGTTGAAAACAGTGGGCTCTTATTGGCCTTATCTATCAACAACATTTGACTACGTGAAACGCTCAATGCCATTCGGAAATGCAGGTACACTTACGGATGACGAGACATATGCGCTAGTGGCTTATATCCTTTATTCGAACGATATGATCGAGGATGATTTTGTCTTGTCAAAAGAGACATTCAGTGATGTTGCAATGCGTAATGCGGATGGTTTCATTATCGATGACCGTGCTGAAACAGAATATGCGAAATGGACGGGTGAGCCATGCATGCAGAACTGTAAAGACGACGTAAAAGTCACCATGCGTGCAATGGTTTTGGATGTTACGCCAAGTGAGACAGGAATAGATACCCCTGCAGCAGCAGAAGAAACCAGTCAAGAAGAAGCGCCAGCCGCTGTTGAAGTGCTAGATGCCGAGCTGGTTGAGAAGGGTAAAAAAATCTTTAAGAAATGTAAGTCCTGTCACCAAATAGGTGCAAAGGCGAAAAATAAGACGGGCCCGATCCTAACAGGGATCATTGGGTCGCCTGCAGGTGTTGTTGATGGGTTTAAATATTCGAAAAGCATGAAAGCTGCAGCCGAAGGCGGATTGGTATGGACTGAGGAACAGATTGCCGCGTTTCTAGCGAAACCTAAAGCCTATTTAAAGGGGACAAAAATGTCGTTTGCAGGGCTTAAGAAAGAACAGGATCAACTGGCTATTATCGAATATCTGAAATCTGTAGAGTGATCTGATATGATTTTCCGAATGTTCCTCCCTATAACTTTCGCTTCAACTATTGCTGCGAGTGTTGTCTTTGGCGAGGGACTTGGGGATGCTGGTAAGGGTACTAAGATTTTCTCAAAGTGCAAATCGTGCCATAGAATTGGAAATGGTGCAATAAACCGTGTTGGGCCCCATTTAAATGGTATCTTTGGGCGTAAAGCTGGCACTATTGTCGGGTTTGCATATTCAAAATCTATGGTGCGTGCAGGTGTGGATGGTTTGGTTTGGACAGCAGAAACATTAGACGCTTATTTGGAAAACCCAAAGTCGCTTGTATCTAAAACACGTATGAATTTTCGCGGTTTGAAAAACCCACAAGCCCGTGCCGATTTGCTGGCCTTTTTGCGCGGTTACTCTGACGAACCTATAAATATTCCTGAAGCAGAACCAACAGCAACAAAAACAGATTTGAAAATCGATCCCGCAATTCTTACCATTAAAGGCGATCCGGAATACGGTGAATATCTTTCTGGTGAATGTAAGACTTGTCATCAATCCGGGGGAGAGGATGATGGCATCCCAGCGATTACAAAATGGCCGGAAGAAGACTTTGCGATTGCAATGCACGCTTACAAACAAAAACTACGACAGCACCCTGTCATGCAAATGATGGCGGGTCGTTTATCAGACGAAGAAATCGCGGCATTAGCCGCATATTTCAAAGACCATGAATAAAGGCAATTAGGGAGGAAGTTAAGATGAAAATGAATAGAAGAAGCTTTATAGGGACTGTGACTGCGGCCACTGCAACTTTATCCGCTCCGATGGTTATGGGTTCTGGAAAACCGCGCGTTGTTATTGTGGGTGGTGGTGCAGGTGGCGCAACTGCTGCACGTTACATAGCAAAAGACAGCAAGGGCGGGATCGAAGTAACATTGATTGAACCAAGCCGTGCGTATTACACATGTTTTTTTTCCAACCTTTATATAGGTGGTTTGCGCGATATTAACTCAATTAGCCATTCCTACGGTACATTAGCCACTAATGGTGTGAACGTTGTGCATGATTGGGCGATTGGTGTGGATCGCGCTGCAAAGACTGTATCATTAGCAGGTGGCGGGACTGTTCCATACGATAAATTGATACTTAGCCCGGGTATCGATTTCGTAGAAGGTGCTGTCGAAGGTTGGGATACAAGTGCACAAAATGCTATGCCTCATGCCTATAAGGCTGGTTCGCAAACAGAATTGCTTAAAGCACAAATTATGGCAATGCCACAGGGTGGTACATTTGCGATGGTAGCCCCACCAAATCCTTTTCGTTGTCCTCCAGGGCCATATGAGCGTGTGTCTATGGTTGCACACTTGTTAAAAGCGAATAACGCAACGGCAAAGATTATTGTGGCCGACCCTAAGCCGAAGTTTTCAAAGATGTCATTGTTCCAAGAAGGCTGGGCCGAGCATTATGAAGGCATGATTGATTGGATTGGTGAGGATTTTGGCGGCGGAAATGTATCTGTTGATCCTGCCGCGATGACTGTGACCATTGATGGTGAAGTAACCAAAGTTGATGCCTGTAATGTTATCCCGGCAATGAAGGCGGGTCATATCGCACATTTGGCTGGTGTGACTGATGGTAATTGGGCACCTGTTAATTCTGCTGATATGAGCACAAAAGCAGACCCTGATGTTTATGTTCTGGGCGATTCAAGCCAACAGGGCGATATGCCAAAATCTGGGTTCTCGGCAAACAGCCAAGCAAAAGTTTGTGCGAATGCTGTACGCGGTGCATTGACTGGATCGAAAGTATTTCCCGCAAAGTTCTCAAATACATGCTGGTCTTTGATCGAGATCAACGACGGCGTTAAAGTTGGTGCTACATATCAAGCAACACCAGAAAAGATCGCCAAAGTAGATGGGTTCATTTCTAAAGCAGGCGAAACAGCTGAGGTGCGAAAAGCCACTTACGAAGAATCTGTAGGTTGGTACACTGGCATAACAGCGGATATGTTTGGTTAAATCGCTTTTGCGAGGCTTTGAGTTTTCAGAGCCTCACAAATTACAGTACTTATACAGGAGAAACATTATGAAACGTTTTATGTTTGGGGTAATTGCCTCTTTATTCGCAGTACAAGTTGCTACTGCCGGTGAAACATCAACTGTTTATACATTTGATGGTAGTTTTGACGATGCAGCATTCAGTGTTGAAAGTGCAATTATCGGCAAGGGGCTGGTGATTGATTACGTTAGTCATACGGGTGCGATGTTAAATCGGACTAGCGAAGATGTCGGCAGTGAGGTGAAACTGTTTGAAGCAGCGGATGTGTTTATATTCTGCTCTGCTGTTGTATCGCGTAAAGTTATGGAAGTGGACCCAATGAACATAGCACATTGCCCTTATGGTATCTTTGTTGCGGAACGAGAAAATAAAGTGATGGTCGGTTACAGACATTACCCATCAGGCGCGATGCAAGAAGTGCAGGCGTTACTGGACGAAATCGCGCGCGAAGCGGTTGGAGAATAAACCGAGACGGACTATATATCATTTTCCCGAGTGCTCTGAATGACTTAATAGACAGCGGCAATTACCGCTGTTTCTTATGCGTTAAGAACGGCACCGAACGAATTCTGTAAAACTATTCAAATTCCATTTGCTCAAAAACACGCCCTGCGTTTTTTGTAGCGAGTTCTTCGTATGTATCTAGATGCTTGTACGGGGATTGATCCACATAATATGCATCCGCCAACGATCCACCATTGTCTAAGTATTCGCCAATCTTACCGCGTAGATATTCTAAGTAGCCCTTGGTGTAGCGTCTGACCTGATCCATATTAGTCGGATGTCCATGGCCGGGAATGACAAATGTGGCATTCAACGTTTCGAATTTTGCATCCCACGTTTCGATCCATTCCAATGTGTTCGTGTGTTCAAAGATCGGTAGCATACGCTCATGAAAAGCCATGTCGCCAGCAATAACCAAACTTTGCTCTGGCAGCCATATAACGATATCACCTGGGCTGTGGGATGGCCCAAGATAGCGCGCTTCGATTTTTATCCCGCCCATTTCAACGATATATTCATCCTCGAATGTTTCATCTGGTAAAACGACGGTTGTTTTATCTGCACGTTCTTTGATGCGCGTCTGTGCAGAACGCAAAGATTGTGGCCCGTATTCCTCAAATTCATGAGCGGCATCTATATGGGCTACGATCTTAACACCTTGTTCGGCCCAATATGAATTACCAAGCATGGCGTGACCTTGGCCATTCTCATTGAACACAAGTTTCACAGGCTGACTGGTAACAGCTTTAATTTCTTTGTGCAGTGCCTGGGCTAGCAAATAGGATGCACCACCATTAACAACTACTACACCATCATTTGTGACGATGAATGTCAGATTATTATTGTGGCCTGCGTTCTCATAGGTTGGCGGAGCGGTTGCTCCGGTGGCGGAAAAAACATTTGGGATAAATTCGACTGGTTTTGAATATAGAAGGGAGCCTTCGTATTGATCCGCAATATCTTCACTTGAGGAAGCAGGAACTGCGACCAGTATAGCGATCGTTGCTGCAATATAATTCATGTTAAACCTCTGAGGTAAATTTATAGGCATCGCCATTGCGTTCAACATAGCCAATACCATTGCCATCAAGATGGTAACCAATGATTTTGGTCTTCTCTAAAGCCAATTTATCGAGTAACCTTACGCGTGTTTGCACCGCTAAATCGCGATCTTGATCAGACCCTGATGGCCACTTTGGACGTTCAAATGCAACGTGGTGATTTACGATACTATCGCCAATAACCATTACGGATTCTGACCCTGCATGTATTTCATAAGACATATGGCCAGGGGTATGCCCAAAACTGGCATGGGCTGCCACACCTAGCATAACCTCTTGCCCATCTTCGACAAAAGAAATTTGTTCTGCGATAGACGCAAGGCGACGCTCAGCTCCTACAGCAAAAGAGGTTAATCTTTCACCAATTGTACTGACTGTATTTGGGTTAATCCAATAATCCCATTCAGCCTTGCCAATCATATAGGATGCTTCTGGGAACAATGGATCATCAAAATCATCCAGCAAACCCCATAGGTGATCTGGATGTGCGTGGGTGAATACAATATCCGTAATATCATTAGGTATTAGACCCAACGCATCCAACGACTCTATAAGGACCCCAGAATTAGGAGAAAAATTAGGCCCTGATCCAACATCAAACAACACATTACGATCGCCATTCTGTAGCAGTGTTACATTGCAAGGCGGGGTTAGTGTTTCAATAGATTGATTGTACTTTTTAAGGATCGGTTCCAACTCGTCCTGAGGCATGGGGCCAAAGGTAAACTCACCTGGTAGGATTAAGGAGCCATCACTCACGGAATGAACAGTCATATCACCCATGATAGTGCGACTGTAACCAGTATTCGGCAAACCTGCAGCAATTATGCTTGCAGACGTACCCTGTAGAAACCTACGACGTGTATGGAGCATATCAAACCTATTAAATTCTATAAATTGAATATGTATATATGTTTTGCTGAGTGCAAGCTTTTTCGCATATGAGTTTTCATCAAAGTAATTAAATTATATCTGCCTCTGTTTTGAATAGTGCATCTGTAGCGAACTTCTGCTTTGTCAACTTTTAAACTTTGAGTGTCACTGTCACGAAGGTCTGCTATCCGCCCATATTGAACATCCACTCATTCTAATAATTACACCAAGTATGGAAATTTTATCGACTTATAGTCGAGGTCGAAAATGTATTCGAAAAATTTTCTCAGGGGATCGAATACACCAAAAAAAGCAATTATCCACGGTATGGGGGTGGGTGGGGGTGAGGTGTATGGCTCATTACAAACGATATAATTCCAAAGGATTATTTAAAACCTAAGATTGAGTGGCACAGCATAACATTGTGCTGAAACGCAATCATTTGCTTACCCAATGCTTACCCACATTCAGTTATAGCTAAGTGTTTTATGTCTAAGTTATTGATTTAATTGGTGCTGTGCGCAGTCCTGAGCTAACGAGTCTCGGATTAAAATTCCCTGCTAACAGGGAAATTAACAGGGAATTTACGTGAAAACAGGTAAATTAGCTCGATAAGACACCAGATCGTGACGTAATATCAATGAGTTAGGAAGGAATTCCCTAACATAAATAACAGGGAAAATAATTTCGCGAACAGGGTAATTATATAGCTTAGCAGGGAATGTTATAAGTATTTCAATTGCTAACATAGCCCTCTTCGCTTTGGATGAAAATTACTTTCTTTCCACCGCAACTCATTCATAGCCCATAAATAATTTACGTGTATCCGGTAGGGAATATCAGGTTGCTTGCTGACGCAATAATGCTTCGCTTTTACTACAAGTCAAGACGCGAAACGGTATTGTCAAAGGAACTTGGCGATTTCGTGACCTCACCATATTTTTGGCACTGTTGCATTAACTTGATCACGGCGCAATCTGGCTAGAAGCCTAGCGAGTTTAAGTTGCCAAACCAAACAGCTTATGCAGATGTTCAATTTCGCCGAGCGGCCCAGATTTACGTTGATGAATGTGGTTGTTCATGATGGTACGGATGGTTTCGATACACTGTAGCGTGGCTTTAGTTGATCGCAATGTTTTAAAGCCACGCATGGGATTAAGCAGTCTCTTCAAGGCCGAGTGATCCCCCTCGATCCTGTTGTTCAGATACTTCCGGTTGACGTGGCGAATTTGATCACCTGGATCACGATGTCGGTTGAACTCCGCCAAAACCTTGCGATAGCTGTGGGCCTTGTCTGTTATGATCACCAGGGGCTGATACAAACGGGCATTGCCCATCGCCTGACGCAGGAAAACCCTTGCAGCATTGGAATCTCGTCGAGCCGTTAGACGAAAATCGATCAACTTTCCGTGCTGATCTACCGCCCGCCAGAGGTACCGCCATTTCCCTCCAACCCGGATATAGGTTTCATCAATGTGCCAAGTCTGTCCCCGCCAATCACGGTGGCTGAAGTTACGCTTGGAAAGCTCTGGGCCAAATTTAATAACCCAACGATAGATAGTGGAGCCATCGACTTCGATGCCGCGTTCTGACAGCATGTCGCGCACATCCCTATAGGACAGGGCATAGATAGCGGCAATACCAACGCACAGCCAACAGTATGATTTCAGGTGGAAAGTGATGGCGTTTAAAGGGAGAACGGCGTGACATTTATGAACCTCGGCAACAGGAAATGGCAAATATCAACAAGTCGGATACTTAATGCAACAGTGCCCTATCTATAGTTATCTATCCCTTTCCTTACTCGTATCCATTACTAGTACCTATTACCCCTACCTCTAAGAAATCCCTTTAAAACAACAATCCAGACCACTTCGAACTGGGTAGCCAAGCGGGCAACCGAGAGGCCAGCAGGGTGTCCTGCGGCCTACCTGGATTGCCTACCCGCTCGTTTCAATCGCGGCGCAAAGCTGCTATATCCTGCTTTGCCGTGCGGGTTACATCCGGCCGCTGGTTTTTCTAACACAAATTGTGATAAAGGGCGTGCAACAGTATCTGGGTATTTCGCAAATCCCATCGAAAGCCCTCTTCGTAATAACTAGTTGTCGCCGTGTAGCAGCGCCCCGGCACCAGAGTCATCTTCGGCGTGAATTTGCGAAAGACCTGGGTTCAGTCCGATGGTGTGTTCGCTCAGCCAGCCGCCGACTTCGATAGGTTCGAACCGTCCTTTGGCTTCTACGGGAAAGCGGATCTCAGCTCCTGCCTTCACTGGGAGAACCTCATTGTCTTTAACTACAATTGTGCCGTTCACAACAACGTAAGGTATACCCGTCGTTGGCGTGCCATGCTCGCCCACTTTGTAGCCGGAATTATCTGTGATCGCTTCGGGGTCAAATATCGTGATGTCGGCAACCTTACCCACCTGCATGCGGCCACGGTCTTGCATGGACTTAAGTCCGGTATCGCCCAAATGTTTGGCGACCCAATAGCTTGCTTGCGCAATGGTAAACATCAAGGGCACGCCCTGTTCACGGCCCAGGCGGAATGTTGCCCCACGGGTGCCCGATGTTCTGGGGTGGCCACGATATTCAGAATATTCAGCGTCCCATGGAAGTAATTCGCCATCTTCGCCCACACCTGCCATTGCATCGCTGGCCAATGTCATATGCGGAACCGTCAACCAGTATGGCATCCATTCTTCCCGGTAAGGGAAAAACACCACGACAGCGCGTCCGGGATTTGATTCCAGCAATGCGGCATAGGTCTCATCCGTCAGATAAGCATCGTCAACCGGATCGTACAACGTGTCTTCATAGCGGTAGCCGTATTTTTCCCGCCACTCAGCAGGGCGTAGGAAATCAGCACTAACCGGAGTCGATCCCGCAGCATAGGGATAATAGTCTGACCACATGTTGAGGCCTTTATCGCGGGCCATTTGGAGTTTTTCTTCAATTTCCCACCAGCCATAATCATTATTGTGCGCCATCAGAAGTGGGGCATCAAGTAACATCGCGTTGGTAAAAATCTCGTCGAAGGCAATGGGCGCTTCGGTCGGGGTCTCGTTGATCAAGTGATAGCGCGTGTGGACAGACGTTAAACGATCATAATTTGCTGCCGCCCGTTGTGCAGTAAAAAGCTCGT
>JAJFHY010000074.1 GCA_021775375.1 Amylibacter sp.
CACCGGTTTCCTAGGCGCCGGCAAAACCACACTGATCCGCCACATGCTGCAAAACGCAAGCGGTAAGCGCATCGCCCTGATTATCAACGAGTTTGGCGATCTGGGCGTGGACGGCGATATTCTGACAGGCTGCGGCGATGAAACCTGCACCGAGGACGATGTGGTTGAACTGTCGAACGGCTGCATATGCTGTACCGTGGCCGATGAATTTATTCCCACAATCGAACTGCTTTTGGCGCGTGACCCAAAACCAGATCACATCGTAATCGAAACCTCGGGGTTAGCCCTGCCGCAGCCATTGGTTCAAGCGTTCAACTGGCCCGACATTAAAACCAAAGTGACAGTTGACAGCGTGGTCACTGTGGTTGACGGCAAAGCCGTGTCCGAGGGTCGCTTTGCTCATTCCGTTGAAGCTGTGGATGCACAACGTGCGTTAGATGAAAATCTGGACCACGAAACGCCGCTGTCGGAACTGTTTGAAGATCAGGTCGCTTGCGCCGATATGATTGTAGTGAACAAATCTGACCTATTGGGTGAAGACGCAGCCAAAGAGCTTGTCAGCCATCTAAAAGGCGAAAGTCGCGAAGGCGTTCAAGTGATCAAGACAACCATGGGAGCATTGCCAGTGGACGTTCTGTTGGGTCAGGGGACTGCCGCAGAAGACGATATGGAAGCGCGTCACGCGCATCACCACCATCATCACGACGACGACCATGATGATGACCACGACGATCACCACCATGATCACGACCACGAAGCATTCGAAAGCTTCGTGGTGGAGCGCGGCGAAATTACAAATGTTGCGGCATTTTCCACTAATGTTGTAAGCATTATCCGCAAACATGAAATCCTGCGCCTGAAAGGTTTCGCTGCAGTTATAGGCAGACCGATGCGGATGACTGTTCAAGCTGTTGGTCCGCGCATTGAAAGCTATTATGACAAGCCATTCGGCAGCGACCCGCGTATTACACGATTTGTCGTGATCGGTCAGGCAGGAATGGATCAAGGTGCAATTACCAAAGCTCTGCAAGCATGACGAAAATCACTGTAAAAAAGGAAAGCCCAGTCACAGCTGACGGGCATATGTTGATCAACGGCAGTGAGGCGGTTCTGCGCGAAATCTATACCGCTGAAGAGTGCTTTACTTTTACTGCTGAGGAATTGGTAAACGACAAAGTATCGTTTTTCGTGGCCCGCAAGGAAGAGCGCGCCGTGGGCTGTGTTGCTTTGGTCATTGAGGCGGATTACGGCGAAGTAAAACGTCTCTATGTTCCAGATCACGCACGCGGCTTGGGGATTGCCAAAATCCTGATGGCGCATCTTGAAGAACAGGCATCAAAGCAAGGGCTACAATCCGTGAAGCTGGAAACCGGCGAGAAACTTGTCGCCGCTGTCGCGCTTTATAAATCTCTGGGCTTTAGCGTTTGCGATAAATTTGGAAACTACGAAGACGATCCTGTTTGCCTATTCATGGAAAAGGCTCTTTAGATGCATTTGCTGGCTGCAACACCCGGAAGCATTGATGACGGGTCAGAGCCGTTTGATTTGGGCCAAACACCGGCTGACATTGTTTTCATTTCAGCCGCCGACACAGAGCTTGCAGGTCTGTCGGAAGCGCGTTCCACATTAGAAGGCACAATCGGCAGTTTACGCTTGGCCTCAATGATGCATTTGCAACATCCAATGTCAGTAGATCTGCACGTTGAGAATTGCGTGCAAAAATCCAAACTGGTAATTGCCCGTGTTTTGGGTGGAACCGGTTATTGGAAATACGGGCTTGAACAATATGCATCTCGCCTTGGGGTTGCCGGCATCCCGTTTGTTGCATTGCCCGGTGATGATAAACCCGATCAGGAGCTATGGGATTTATCCACCATCGCACGCGAAGATTGGGACGCTTTGTGGGCCTATATGGTCGAAGGTGGACCTCAAAATGCAGAGAATTTTTTACGCTATGCGAATGCGATGCTGGACGATACCGCTAAACCTGAACAAGCCAAACCGTTGTTGCGTGCCGGCGTTTACTGGCCGGGAAAAGGCATTGCAGATTTAACTGCCGCGCAACCGAATTGGACAGAAAACGCGCCGGTTGTCCCAATCATCTTTTACCGCGCCTTGGTGCAGGGTGCGGGATTGAACCCGATAAACAGGCTGGTCAAAAGCCTTTTGCGTCGCGGACTGAACCCGTTACCGATTTTTGTTGCCTCGTTAAAAGACAAGGTATCGGTTGCGACAATGCAAAGCCTGTTTGAAGCGGCCGCACCGTCCGTCATTTTGAACTGTACCAGCTTTGCGGTTGGCTCACCGCATCAAGATGAGCATGGGCAAGGTGCTGCCAACCCATTGACTATGGCCGCCGCAAATCAAGCGCCCGTGTTTCAAGTCGTACTTTCAGCCGCATCCGAACAGGCCTGGGAAGAAGGCTTGAACGGCCTCTCTGCCCGCGACATTGCCATGAACGTAGCCCTGCCAGAGGTTGATGGGCGCATATTGTCACGCGCGGTTTCTTTCAAAGGCGAAGCCTATTTTGACGAGGCGACCCAATGCCCCATCGCCACTTATCGCGCCCGTGGTGACCGTATCGAATTTGTTGCCGATTTGACCAAAAACTGGGCCAAATTGCGCGACACTGAAATTGCTGAACGCAAAGTCGGAATAATCCTTGCCAACTACCCAAACAAAGACGGGCGGCTGGCAAACGGCGTCGGGCTGGATACACCAGCAGGGACGGTTCATGTGCTGAACGCATTGAATGACCAAGGTTATAACCTGCGTTCCATACCAAAAGACAGCAAAGCCCTGATGGATCAGATCATGGCCGGTCCGACAAATTGGTTGACTGATCGCGCCACCCGTACGGGCGGCGTCGATATGTCGATGGCAGATTACCAGATCGCTTACGGGCAATTACCGTGGGAAGTGCGCGAAAAGATCGAGGCACGTTGGGGCAAACCCGAACAAGACCCGTTTTATACCCGCGGCGAGGTTGATTGCGGTCGCTTTTCCCTGTCCATCTACAGCTTTGGCAATGTGATTGTCGGTGTACAACCCGCGCGCGGCTATAATATCGACCCCAAAGACACCTACCATTCCCCCGATCTGGTACCGCCGCACAACTACCTTGCGTTCTATTTCTGGCTACGCAACCAATATCAGGCACATGCGCTGATCCACATGGGCAAACACGGCAATCTGGAATGGCTGCCGGGTAAGGCCGTGGCCCTGTCCGAGACTTGCATGCCCGAGGTTATTCTTGGTCCGACACCGCATATCTACCCGTTTATCGTCAATGATCCGGGCGAAGGTACGCAAGCCAAACGCCGGGCTTCTGCGGTCATTATCGACCATCTGACCCCGCCGATGACCCGTGCGGAAACCTATGGACCATTACGTGATCTGGAAGCTTTGGTCGATGAATATTACGAAGCCGCGGGCGTTGATCCGCGCCGTATAAAACATATCAGGCGCGAGATATTGGCCCTGACTTCTGTTACAGGGCTTGATGAAGATGCGGGCCTAACCGGGGATGATGAAGACCGCGATCTGGCAAAACTGGATGAATATTTATGCGAGTTGAAAGAGGCGCAAATCCGCGATGGTTTACATATCTTCGGGCAGTCCCCCGAAGCCGGGTTAGAGGCTGATCTGATACAAGCCCTCGTGCGGGTTCCACGCAGTACGGGCAAAGGGACGGACGCCTCTTTGCAACGCGCGATTGCCAAGGATCTGGAACTGGATTTCGACCCGTTGGATTGCGATATGGCTGCCCTTTGGACGGGGCTCAGGCCACAAGAACTGGTTGCGGTTTCAACGGATACTTGGCGCAGCACAGGTGATACGGTTGAGCGTGTCGAGCTGTTGGCTGGGTTGATGATCACAGGACAAGCGGCTGTTGGCGAACATAGTCGGGTGGTTTTGGACGGTATCAACATACATGTGCGCCCAACAGTTCAAGCCTGCGGCCCATCGGAAATAAAGGGGCTTCTAACGGCGCTCAACGGTCAGTTCGTAGCCCCTGCACCATCGGGCGCGCCCACACGCGGGCGCATGGATGTACTTCCCACCGGGCGTAACTTCTTTTCGGTAGACAGCCGCGCAGTTCCCACACCCACAGCTTGGGCCTTGGGGTGGAAATCCGCCAATCTTCTGATTGAACGCCATCTACAAGATCACGGCGACTGGCCGCGTTCCATGCTGCTGACCGCATGGGGTACTGCCAATATGCGTACGGGCGGCGATGACATTGCGCAGGCCTTGGCCTTGATGGGGGTTAAACCGAAATGGGACAGTGCAAACCGCCGCGTGACCGGTTTTGAAATTCTGCCACTTTCCGTTCTTGATCGCCCACGCGTGGATGTCACCTTGCGCATCTCGGGCTTTTTCCGCGACGCCTTCCCGCAACTGATCGCTTTGGTTGATAGTGCGGCCCGCGCCGTGATGGAACAAGACGAGCCACACGACATGAACCCCGCCGCTGCAGCAGTTGCCAAAGGCGAAGAACAATACCGTGTGTTTGGCTCAAAACCGGGCGCATATGGGGCAGGCTTGCAAGCGATGATTGATGAACGCCTGTGGAACGATCAGGCCGATCTGGGTGGCGCCTATCTGGAATGGGGCAGCTACGCTTACAGTAAGGACGCGCAAGGGACGCGTGCGCGCAGTGCAATGGAAGCGCAGCTTTCACGGGTGGATGCGATTGTGCAAAATCAGGACAACCGCGAACATGACGTGCTGGACAGCGACGATTACTATCAGTTCGAAGGCGGCGCGGCTGCAGCTGTAAAATCCCTACAAGGCGTAGACCGCCCGATCTATCACAACGACCATTCGCGGCCTGAACGCCCCGTTATTCGCACACTCGATCAGGAAATCGGTCGCGTGGTGCGTTCCCGCGTAGTGAACCCGAAATGGATCGAAGGCGTGAAGCGCCACGGCTATAAAGGCGCGTTTGAAATGGCCGCCACACTGGATTACCTGTTTGCCTTTGCCGCGACCACGGGTGCCGTAAAAAACCATCATTTCGATCTGGTACATACCGCGTTTCTGGAAGATGATGATACGCGCGCGTTCATAGAAGAGCACAATCCCGCTGCATTGATTGAGATGGCGGAACGGCTGCAAGAGGCTATAGACCGCGGGCTGTGGGTGCCGAAATCCAACTCGGCACGGGCGTTGATAGAAAGGTTGTTATGACCCCCATCCAAGCAAAAAATCCCTATCCTTGGGATGAGATTTTGAACCTGATCCAAACCTGTTTTGCCTATATGGAAGCCCGCATTGATCCACCCTCTTCCATGCATCAACAAACATTGGATAGTATTTCAAAACATTCCACATCAGGTGAAATATGGGTGATCGAAAACGATAACACCCCTGTTGCCTGCATGTTTCTGACCCCCAAAGCGCATGCGCTTTATTTGGGCAAACTTGCCGTGTCGGACGCCTATCGCGGCCAGGGCCTTGCGCGCAAATTGATAGAAGAATGTGCGACAACCCGTGCTCGCGCCCTTGGGCACACGAAGCTGGAGCTGGAAACCCGTATCGAGCTGACCGAAAACCACCGCACGTTTGAAAAAATGGGATTTCACAAAACGGACAAAACCGCGCATGATGGTTATGACCACCCAACCAGTATAACAATGCAAAAGGAACTGACATGACCAAAGGCCACTGCCTGTGCGGCGCGACATCATGGGAATATTCAGGCGAACCGACATGGGCCTGTTATTGCCATTGCGATGATTGCAGGCGAAACTGCTCTGCCCCTGTTGTGGCCTTTATCGGCGTGCTTTTGGATCACTTCGAATGGACGGGAGACACACCAAAAGTCTATCACTCCTCCAAAGGCGTTGAGCGGCATTTTTGCGAAACCTGCGGCACGCCGATGGCATTTCAGGCGGAACATTACGCAGGTGAAATTCATCTTTATGCCACAAGTCTGGAGCATCCGCAGGAATTTGAACCTAAATTCCACGTCCACACGGGCGAAAAACTGGACTGGTTGCATCTCCGCGATGACCTGCCAAGATACACAGGATCAAAAACCGATTAGGCGGACATAATGATAGGTCATCTTACAGTCATTTTGGGCTTTCAGTTATTAGGCGAGGTCAGCGTACGCGCTCTTGGCTTGCCGATACCCGGCCCTGTATTGGGCATGGTGTATTTCCTTTTGTTGCTGATCTTGCGACCATCATTTGCAAATGCAATCAAATCAACCGCCCAAGGATTGCTTGCGCATCTGTCATTGTTGTTTGTCCCTGCCGGTGTGGGGGTTGTCGGGCACATCCAAACACTAGGCAGTGATGTCGGTGTAATTCTGATATCCATCATCCTCAGTACAATAGCCGCCATTGTTGCAAGCGTTTATGCCTTTACATTGACGGCCAAGTTAATGGGTGGGGCCGATGACTGATTTTCAGGACATTTGGACATACCTTTCAAGCGAGCCTTTACTTTGGCTTACTGCAACTTTAGCGGCTTATATTGTGGGTGACAGTCTGTTCCGGGCCAGCGGGAAAAAGGCTGTTGTAAACCCTGTGCTGATAGCCGTAACCCTGTTGGCTGGCGCATTGATGCTGACAAGTACACCTTATGAAACCTATTTTGACGGCGCAAAGTTTGTTCATTTCATGCTTGGCCCCGCAACAGTATGTCTTGCGGTACCGTTATATTTGAATCTGCAAAAGGTCGGTAAATCCATCATACCCATGTTGGTTGCCCTCATCGTCGGACCACTCACGGCGGTCGGCACCGCACTTGGCATTGCATATGCCTTTGGCATCCGTGGCGAGGTGTTATTATCACTGGCACCAAAATCCGTCACTGCACCCGTTGCCATGGGCATTTCCGAAAGCATTGGTGGCTCGCCCACATTAACCGCAGTGATGGTGATCCTGACAGGGATTACAGGGGCAATCGTATGCACACCATTGTTGAATGCGCTTAAAATCACTGATTACCGCGCACGCGGATTTGCCGTTGGACTGACAAGTCACGGCATTGGTACTGCACGGGCTTTTCAGGTCAATGAAACCGCAGGTACATTTGCAGGTGTTGGCATGGGTGCGAATGCACTTGCCACGGCTATCCTTGTGCCGCTAGTCTTAACACTCTTTTAAGGAGCAAATTTATGAGCGCAGACACCGAACGCCACGCAATGAAAATGGCCAAGAAAAAGGCCGCGCGTGATAAGATCATGGCGACCAAGACTGAACAAAAGGGCCTGATCATTGTCCATACCGGTAAGGGCAAGGGCAAATCTTCTGCCGCGTTCGGCATGATATTCCGCCATATCGCGCACGGAATGAAATCCGCTGTTGTGCAGTTTATCAAAGGCGGTATGTCCACGGGTGAACGCGACCTGATCTTGAAAAATCACACCGACCTGTGTTCTTTTCACACCATGGGCGAAGGGTTTACATGGGAAACCCAGGATAAAACCCGCGACACCGAAATGGCACAGGCCGCGTGGGCCAAGGCCAAAGAACTGATTCTGGATGAAAGTAATTCAATGGTACTGCTGGATGAGATCAACATAGCCATTCGCTATGATTATGTCGATATCAACGAGGTTGTCGAATTTCTGGCCACTCAGAAACCCCACATGACCCATGTTGTACTGACAGGCCGCAACGCAAAGCCAGAACTAATTGAAATCGCTGATCTGGTGACGGAAATGGAACTGGTGAAACACCCGTTCCGGTCAGGCGTAAAAGCACAAATCGGGGTGGAATATTGAGCGAAGATCAGTGGCATAAAGATCTGGCGTCATTGCAGTCAGAGGTTCACAAGATGAACAATCATCGTTTTATACGGATGCACAATTCCCTGCCAAAGCTGATTTGGTTTAACTTCATGCGGGGCCTCGCCTTTGGTCTGGGGTCGGTTCTTGGTGCGACGGTTCTTGTATCTGTATTGGTTTATTTCCTAAGCCAAATTAATTTCATCCCGATCATCGGCGACTGGGCCACGGAAGTGCTGTCGATCATTTCAGATCAGACAAGCCAATAACTGCTATCTTGCACCTGTCGGATTTGCGCAAGCATGATCTGCTTCGTACCTATTCACTGAAATAGCATCGGATTTCTCGGCGTTTCTCAGTTTGGAGATCAAATCATACATATCTCGAAACCTCGATCAAGTTGCCATCTGGGTCACGTATATAAAGTGACACGATCTTGCCGACCGCCCCCGTACGCTCAACTGGTCCCTCTTCGATAATCACATTGCAGTGCGTAAAGTGTTCTTGCCAGATCTCCAAAGGGTCATCCGTGATAAAGCAGACATCTTGCGCACCAACGGTAGCCGCTTTTGCATTAGGTAAAAATTCCGCACCCGATTGATGCAGGTTGATCTTATTTTCACCAAATGTCAGCGCCCAGCGGATTGTTCCGTCAGTTGGTTGAAACTGTTCCGACGTCATGCCTAATACTTGGGTGTAAAACGCAACGGATGCACCCACGTCTCTGGCAGTTAAAACAAAATGATCTATTCGTTTGATTTCGGGCATGACGGGATTCTGCCTGAAATCACAGGCAACGCAAGGCTTATTCCATATGCCAGTTAACACTATAATTCTTAGGCAGATCATATGTGCCGCCACCGGCGAAATCAGCCAGAACCTCACCCACAGCATGGGCAATCCCAAAGCCGATTGTATAGGCGCCCATAGCGCTGAAAACACCGTTTAGTGTTGGCACTGGCCCCAACATCGGATACCGCCGCCGTGCTTTGGGTCGCACACCTGCCCAACGTTTCAAAACAGGTGCATCCCCAAGTGCTGGAAAAATCGCACGCGCGCGTTCAATCACGGCTTCCAGTTTTTCATCCACAGTGTCAGGTGCATCCCATGTCTTTTCGGCAGTTGATCCAACGGCTGTCACACCGCCTTCATGCGGAATAACATAAACACCGTCCGCATAAAGTTGCGGCGCATCTTGCAGATCACAGCCCAGTAAAGCCGCTTGTCCTTTTACGCCGGTACCGGTTACGCAACCCAAATGTGCATCCAGTAAAGTGAAACCATCTGTACCGCCGGCGATTATAATTGCACTGGCAAATGCTTCACCCCAATCGCCGTACACAATGCCGCTACTTATCCCCGTCACAGATCGGTTCTCAAATATTTCAACCCCCGAAAGCCTGCAAGCCCGCGCCAAAGAGGCAACCGCATGGGCAGGATACATTCTGGCTGATAAAGTATCATGGGTTACACCGTAGGGTGAGAGTGGTTCAGGGATCAGCGGGTGACTGTCCAACACCGTCCATTGAAATCTACCTTGCCAAAACTTGTCCACATTGACCGCGCGTTCTTGACCCAAAACAAGGTCTCGCGCCGAGGTGATCGGCATGACGCGGCCAATGCGCCCATAGCCGGACCGTAGGCCCGATTTCGCATCAACCGTGGCCCAAAAACTCTCAGCTGATGCCAGCGCATCAAACTGAAACTGCTTCATCGCGTTCCAGCTTTCAGGCACGTTCGGAGACATCGCACCGACCACACCACCACTGGCGCCCTGTCCGATTTTACCCGCTTCGAACAGTGCAACCGTTTGCCCGCGTTTGGCGCAAGCATAGGCGCAGGACAGGCCCCAGATACCGCCACCAACAACAATTACGTCCCAATCGGACATTTAAGCGTTTCCCTTTGCAAGATTATCGCAATGCTTTAATCCAAAGCACCATGACAAACCAGAAAAAATCGGCAAAACTGGCTTGGCGTAACGGGACTATCCCCGTCGCCATCCAATTTGATGACCCCTATTTCAGCGTGGATGACGGCTTGGCCGAAACCGAGCACGTTTTTCTGGCAGGCAATGATCTGCCTGAACGTTTCAAAGATGGATTTCACATTGCAGAGCTTGGTTTTGGAACCGGGCTGAACCTGTTAGCCGCATGGCAGGCGTGGATTGCTTCAGGTCAGACAGCCCCCCTGAATTATACCAGTTTTGAGGCTTATCCAATGGATATCCCTGCAATGCGTAAAGCACTGTCAAACTGGCCAGAGTTGGAAGAGTTGGCAAATAAAATGCTGACACGGCTTGAATCGGATGATTTCAAGATCAATACCCCTACCCTGAACGCACAAATCATCATAGGAGATGCCCGCGATACCTTACCCCTATGGCAGGGATTGGCTGATGCGTGGTTTCTGGACGGTTTCAGCCCCGCAAAAAATCCTGAACTCTGGGGCGAAACCTTAATGCAGGCAGTTGCAGAGCACACAAAACCACTCGGGACAGTTGCCACATATACTGCCGCGGGCCACGTTAGACAAAGCTTGGCAAGTGCTGGTTTTACCGTCAAAAGGGTTGCAGGATTTGGCCGCAAGCGGCACATGACCACCGGTATTCTTTGAAAGACTGAACATGGCAGACAATAACCCGCGCCTTGGTATCATTTTGATGATCGCGACAACTTTCGTTTTTGCCATGCAAGACGGCATCTCGCGACATTTGGCAGGGGAATATAACGTTTATATGGTGGTGATGATCCGCTACTGGTTCTTTGCCTTGTTCGTCATAACATGGGCGAAAATGCAGCATGGTTCCGTACGTAAGGTGGCCATGACCAAGCAACCCGTTCTGCAAATTTTCCGCGCATTATTACTGATCGCCGAAATCTGCGTGATGGTTCTGGGGTTTGTCTATCTTGGCCTGATTGAAAGCTA
>JAJFHY010000075.1 GCA_021775375.1 Amylibacter sp.
ACATCCATCGCCCAGACATCAATCGACGGCTCGCCGTCCATCATCCATTCGGCCATAGTCAGCCCGACACCGCCACCCTGACAAAAGCCTGCCATTACACCAACGGCACACCAGTAATTGGTCATGCCGGGCACGGGGCCAATCATCGGGTTGCCGTCGGGGCCAAAGGTAAACGGCCCGTTGATAATGTCCTTGATACCGGCTTCACCAATCGCAGGAATACGCTCGAACGACATCTCCAGCCGCTCGGCAATGCGGTCCAGATCATGCGGCAGCAACTCATGGCCAAAGTCCCACGGCGTGCCGCCGACTTTCCAAGGCGTGCCGCGCGGCTCGTATGTGCCCAACAACATACCGTTGCGTTCCTGGCGGAAATAAATGTTGGCCTCATAATCAATCCCCGCAGGCAAGCGCGTATCACGCGCGGCAATTTCGGGGATTTCCTCGGTAATCAGATAATGGTGTTCCATCGGTTGCACAGGCAGATTGATGCCTTGCATATGGCCGACTTCACGCGCCCAAAGCCCGCCGCAGTTCACGATCATTTCCGCGTTGATCACCCCATCAGCTGTCGTCACATCCCATGATCCATCACTGCGTTGGGTGGTGCCTGTCACAGGGGTATGGGTGAAATATTGCGCGCCGTGCACCTTCGCTGCCTTCGCAAATGCATAGGTCGCACCGGACGGATCAAGATCACCGTCCTGATCATCCCATAGAGCTGCCACATAATGTTTCGGATCAATTAGCGGGTGGCGTTCAGCGACTTCCGCAGGCGAAATAAATTCCTGATTCAGCCCCATGTAACGCGCCTTGGAACGTTCGCGTTTCAGGTAATCGTACCATTCGGGCGTAGACGCCAGATAAAACCCGCCCGTGATATGCAGACCCACAGAATGGCCGGAAAGTTCTTCGATCTCTTTGTAAAGATCGATCGTGTAACTTTGCAGGCGGCTGATGTTTGGATCAGACGAAATCGTGTGGATTTGCCCTGCGGCATGCCAAGAAGACCCGCTTGTCAGCTCATCGCGCTCCAATAGCACCACATCTTTCCAACCGAACTTGGCCAGATGAAACAGAATTGAACACCCGACAACGCCGCCACCGATGACAACCACTTTCGCGTGGGAGGGTAGTTGTTTCTTGTCCATGATTTATTTCCTCTTTTCATAACCTGCCCTAATAGACGAAGTTTTAACCTTTAACTTTTGTTAACCAGTTGGGCCGGTTAAATTTTTTTGTTTTCCTGGCATTTTTCACGACGCGATACCGACGTAATACCGACGCGTTACAGACGTTCAAAATACCCCTTAATACCATGCCTCCGGCAGCTCTTCCTTGCGCTTGGCCACATAGGCTTGCAGCTCTTCTTTTGTGCCTTCATCAATTGCCGGTGCTTCATAGTCCTTCAGCATTTGCTTCATGCGTAGATTGGCACGTTGTTCAGCGGTCGTAGAGCCGTTTTCTTCCCATTGTTCACAGCTTTCGCTGTCAGACAATGGGGCTTCGTAAAATGCGGTTTCATAATTGCGCATGGTGTGACCAGAGCCCAGAAAATGCCCGCCCGGTTCAACTTCACCGTAGGCATCACGGGCCATAGCTTCATCGGATGTGTCCAGCCCCTGTCCCAGAATTTTCTGATAGGACCCAAGTCGATCTGCATCCATCAGCAGCTTTTCATAACCCGTGCACAGGCCACCTTCCAGCCAACCTGCGGATTGCAAAATAAAATTTGCACCGGCCAGCATTGTGGAATGCATGCTGTCCACACTTTCCGCCATTGCCTGCCCGTCCGACACTTTGCTGGCGGTCAAAGATCCCCCGCAACGTAAGGGCAATCCAAGACGACGTGCCAGCTGCCCAATCACATAGTTCGAGATCACGGGTTCGGGCATCCCAAATGTCGGTGCACCTGATTTCAGGCTCATGGATGATAGGAAATTACCCATAATAAAGGGCGAACCGGGTTTGACCAATTGGCTGAACGCGCCACAGATCATGGCTTCGGCCAAAGCTTGGGAAATTGATGCCGCCGTACTGACCGGACCCATTGCGCCCTGTAAAATAAAGGGTGAAACCAACACGCCTTGTCCCGCACCGTTATAGGTTCGGATCGCCTCGGCCACAACTTTGTCCACCAAAAGCGGCGAGTTGGTATTCAGATTCCCCATGATAACGCAATTATTGTCGAATGTATCAGACCCGTGCACAATACGTGCCATTGCCACGCTATCCTCGGCGCGTTCTTTTTCGACAATAGCACCCAAATGTGGCTTATCGCTGGTCGTCATATGTAGGTACAACATATCCAGATGTCGCGTGCTGACAGGTATATCGCAAGGTTCGCAAATCACGAAACCGTTGTGATGTATGTTGGGCAAATTATGCGCAAGTTTCAGCAGTTTTTCAAAATCCTCAATCGAGCCGTAGCGCCGCCCCTTATCAAGGTCGCGCACAAACGGCGGGCCGTAGACGGCGGCGAAAACCTGATTGTTACCACCGATACGCACAGATTTTTCGGGGTTGCGGGCAACTTGTTGAAATTCACGTGGGATGGTTTTACACAGTTCGCGCGCCATGCCTTTGGGCAAACGCACCTTATCATCAGCCCCCACATCGGCACCCGCTTTTCGCCAGATATCCAATGCGACTGGATCATCCTTGAACGCAATACCGACCTCTTGGATCAACCAGTCAGCTTGCTCTTCCAAGCACACCAACTGTTCTTCACCCAACAACTCATAAAACGGCACGACCCGCTTGATATAAGCGGGCGTTGCAATCACTTCTCGCTGCCCACGCTCACTGCGCGGCGTGCGACGTTTACGACCCATGTTTTCAGTGTCTGCCATAAATCAATCTCCCTTAAATTTAGACTAATTAAATTTTTCGCCCCTGTAACGCTGGTAATTTCTTTCGTTTTTCATAAACTGTACTTATGTTAAATTTGATCCGCTCAATTGAATCCTTAAACCATCTTACCGCTTTTGAAGCCTCTGCGCGTTTGGGGTCTTTCACACAAGCTGCAAAAGAACTGGGCGTTAGCCAACCTGCAATCAGCCAATCTGTACGCAAGCTGGAAGATGCGATCGGGACGAAATTATTTTTCCGCCGCCACCGGATCATCACACTTACGGATGCAGGGGAAATGTTGAAAAATGATGTTTCCCAAGGGCTTGGACGTATATTTACCACGATAGATTATCTACGAAACCAAAGCAGGGGTAATCATGTTACCCTGTCAGTTTCCACCGCATTTGCGAATTACTGGATGGTGCCGCGTTTGCAGGATTTCCACCTTCACCACCCCGATATCGATCTGCGGATGCAAACCACCAATAAAGATCTGGATCTGGCACAAGAGGGAATTAGCCTTGCTATTTGGCGCGGTGACGGATCATGGGTAGGGTATAATTCCAGCCTCATTGCAAAAGAATCACTTATGGCTGTTGCAAGCCCGCTTTGGTTGGAAAATCACAATCCGATTGATACCATAGAAGACCTTAGATCCTCTCAGTTGATTAATTTGGAAGAGCCTTACCGCGACAGGCCGACATGGGCTGATTTTTTCCGCAATTTTGGTGTAAAGTATCAGGACATAGGACAAGGCTTGCGACTGAATGATTATGCGTTGGTGTTGCACGCGGTTATTGCCGGCGAAGGGATTTCGCTGGGTTGGGAGCATGTTACGCGTCGGATGATTGACGCAGGGCTTCTGGCACAAGTCGGGCCATGGAAATGGGACAGCGGTGCCGGGTTCTATCTTGTTTGGTCTAAAAATGTTGAACTGTCAGAGGATGCAGAATCCGTACGCAACTGGATTACCCGTTCAGCCATGAACGCGGCGGCCGGCACCCCATAAGCACAACAGCTCCACAGCCACATGTGCGCCTGCAATCGCTGTCGCCCCTGTGGTATCATATGGTGGTGAAACCTCGACCACGTCCATACCGACCAGATTGATACCTGCTAAATCGCGCAGCATAATCGCGGTTTGCGCGGTTGTCAGACCACCCCAGACCGGCGTGCCTGTGCCTGGTGCATAGGCCGGATCAAGTCCATCAATATCAAAGGTAAGGTAAGTCGCATTATCACCCACGATCTGTTTGATCTGGCGCACGGTTTCCTCTGGGCCTTGGGTGTGAACAGTACGTGCGTCGATGATATTAACACCAAGCGTGTCCTCGTTCGTTGTGCGGATCCCAACCTGCACCGAGCGTTCCGGTACAACAATTCCATCCTTAACAGCCTTATAAAACATCGTGCCGTGGTCAATGCGGGTCGGGTCGTCGTCGGGCCAGGTATCGGTGTGTGCATCAAACTGGATCAAAGACAAAGGTCCGTATTTCTCAGCATGTGCTTTCAGGATCGGATAGGTGATGTAATGGTCACCACCCAAGCTTAGGCAAGCAGCACCTGCATCCAGTATGCCTGCCACATGGGACTGCAAAACAGCAGGAAAATCAGAGATCTTAGCGTAGTCATAAGCAACATCACCGTAATCGGCTACATTCATATCGACCATAGGATCAATATCCCAACCATAAGGCGCATCGGGGGCTTGCAAGGCAGAGGCTTCACGAATTGCGCGCGGGCCAAGCCGCGTTCCGGGGCGGTTGGTGACGGCACTGTCAAATGGTACGCCTAGAACCGCCACATCCACACCTGTAAGGTCTTTGGTGTATGTGCGACGTAAAAAACTGGTAATCCCGCCAAATGTTGCTTCATGTGACTGACCTTTGAACCCTTTACGGGTTACGGCCAAATCCATTTGTGTTGCTGCGTCTTCCAATGCCACTTTATGTCCTAACTTGAAGTATCCAACCATATTGTCACTGGCCCGTCATTAACCAGCGAGACTTTCATATCCGCGCCAAACTGCCCTGTTTCAACAGATATGCCAAGGGCTTTGAAATCTAAAATAAAGGTATCATATAATCGCTGGCCTTCATCAGGGGTTGCGGCCATTGAAAACCCCGGCCGATTACCACGCGAAGTATCTGCGCCAAGGGTGAACTGGCTGACAATCAAGGCTGATCCACCAACGTCCAGCAACGACTTGTTCATACGGCCCTGATCGTCGCGAAAGATGGGCAACTTTGATATTTTCTGCACAAGTTTCGTACCTTCAGCATTACTGTCGCCTTGCATAGCGCAAATAAAGATCAGCATGCCTTCATCCACCTTGCCGATTATGTCCCCATCGACCGCGACTTGCGCCTTACTCACCCGTTGTATTAATGCCCGCATCGTTTTCTCTTATCGTTTCCAGTCCAACTCAGATCACATCACCCATTATTTATCTAATATCGTCGCATAATGAGTGGACAACTCCGTAAATCCGTACCGTAATGCGCGTAAGTTACATCTGATTGATGACAGTTTAGTGTTATCACATTTAATAGATAGGCAGATCGCATGACACAAGTGATTGATTTTATTCATGACACCCGATTTGAAGATTTACCCACCGAAATGATCCATGAAGCAGTGCGCTGTCTGACCGATACTCTGGGCGTTTCAGTTGGCGGGGCGCAAACCGATATGTCACGTATCATCCGCAGCCATGCCGTGCGCCAATTTGGCGGGACGGGCTCACATATATGGTGGGATGGGCGCACAGCAAGCCCTGCGGGTGCTGCCCTTGCTAATGGAATGACAATTGACGCTCTGGATGCCCACGATGGGTATAAACCGGCCAAGGGTCATGTGGGTTGCGGGGTCATTCCAGGATTGATTGCCGTGATGGAGGCCGAAGGGCGTAATGATGCAAATGAGCTGCTGACCAGCCTGATTATCGGGTATGAAATCGGCTCTCGGGCGGGCGTAGCGCTACATGACAGCGTTTCGGATTATCACACATCCGGCGCTTGGATTGCGTTGGCTGTGGCAGCACTAGGAGCGCGCCAACTTGGGTTGACCAAGGCTGAAACACGTGAAGCTGTGGGGATTGCCGAGTATCATGGGCCGCGAAGCCAGATGATGCGTGTTATAGATGCGCCCACAATGGTCAAAGACGGCTCTGGTTGGGGAGCAATGGCAGGCGTTTCCGCCGCATACCTGGCACAGGACGGTTTTACCGGCGCGCCGGCAATTACAATGGAAGCCCCTGATTTGGCACATTTTTGGGATGATCTTGGGCAAAACTGGTTGGTGGCACAGCAATATATCAAATTATATCCGGTATGCAGGTGGGCCCAACCCCCGGTAGAGGCGGTATTGGCATTGATGAAAAAACATCAATTCAGAGCAGATGATGTGGCCGAAATTACCATTGAAACTTTCCATGAAGGCAAGCGCCTGAACACTATTCCCAACAATACAGAAGAAGCGCAATATTCACTGCCATATGCCGTCGCTGTTGCATTAGTACGCGGAACCATCGGGGTTGATGAAGTCACGCAAAATGGCTTGTCCGATCAGAAAATTCGTGCCATCACAAAATCTATTATCATTACCGAAACTGATGAATTTAACGCGGTATTCCCCGCGCACCGGATTGCCCGTGCAATATTGAAACTAAAGGACGGACGTGTGCTTGTCTCTGCACCTACAGAAGCAAAGGGCGACCCGGAGGTTAAAATAAGTGATGCTGTTTTATGGTCTAAATTTTACGATCTTACAGTGCCGGTTATAGGACAAGACAAAGCAACATCGCTGGATAAAGCCATTCAAGCGCTTCCTGATGGTAATAATGTTAACAGGCTCTTTAGCCTGCTTGCAGACTAGGCCATAAATACATCATATTGTGTAATCATAGGAAAGCTAAATGCGCATCCAACACGACTACCCAAACAGCTACTATGCTGAAACACTTGGCGCTCACACTATACGCCCGACCCTTGCAAACAATCTGAATGTTGATGTCTGTGTCATCGGTGCAGGGCTTGCAGGCTTAACAACGGCATTGGAACTGAAACGGCAGGGCAAGAGTGTTGCACTGCTCGAAGCCAAGCGCATTGGATGGGGCGCGTCCGGGCGCAATGGCGGATTTGTCAGTGCGGGGTTTGCAGGTGACACATCTGAAATGTTACGCCGCCTTGGCAAAGAAGATGGGAAAGCGGCCTTTCAACTATCCGTAGACGGGGTGGAATATGTCCGCCGTCAGATACAAGATCTGAAAATGACTGATGTACTTGATGGCGAAGGTTACTACCAAGTTTACAGATATGATGATGCGCAAGATATAAAACAGCAACACACGGATGCAAAAGAAACCTTTGGTCAAGATATTTCATATATGAACACCCAAGAAACCAGAGCACAGATGAAAAGCGACAGGTATCATCATGCACATTTCGACCCGAATGCATTCAATATTCATCCCTTAAGATACTGTCATGGCTTGGCACGGGAAATTGAACGTCTTGGCGGGCAAATATTTGAAGATAGTAAAGCCGAAAAATTGACCCGTTCCGGCACGTTCTGGAAGATTTCCACGCATGGTGGCGAAGTCACATCCCGACATGTCGTTCTTTGCACAAGCGCATATGACTTTGAATTATACCCAAAACTGTCGCGTGCCATGCAACCCGTCGCAACATATGTGATGACAACACAACCGATGCCGGAAACTCTGGACACTGCAATAAACACCACGGCCAGCATTGCGGATACGCGACGTGCCGGTGATTATTACAGACGCTTGCCTGACGGGCGTTTGTTGTGGGGCGGGCGGATTACGACGCGTCAAAACGCACCATTTCAATTGGCCGATATGATGCGCGGCGACATGCTTGCAACCTATCCCCAACTTGAAATGGCCAAACCCAGTCATGCATGGGCGGGCCTTATGGGATATGCACTACACAGCATGCCTTTGATCGGTGAAATCGATGACAATCTGTGGATGGCAACGGCTTTTGGGGGCCATGGATTGAACACAACCGCAATGGCGGGTTGCCTGATTGCCGATGCTATTTCACAAAATGATGATCGCTATAAACTATTCGCACCTTACCGGCCCAAGTGGGCTGGTGGCCTATTCGGCAGAGCCGGTGTTCAGCTGACATATTGGGCTATGAGTCTGCGTGATGGATATGATGAAAAAAGCGGTAAACGCCACTAACAATAGACTGATAGAAATCGCGTATTTCATACTACGACTATGCATTATCCCATTAAGAAAAGCTATTGATTGGCACCAGGGCCTTTGGCTCCCGGATCGCAGCTTAGCGTTATTTTTTTCGTGGCGGTACATTCGTTGATAAT
>JAJFHY010000076.1 GCA_021775375.1 Amylibacter sp.
TTACTCATCATTGTACTCCGATCCTCATTAAGCTTGATATACAAACGTTAATGGCAACCTTGTCACGGGTAAGACTTTAAGGTGTCAAGAATAAGGAATTTAAAGTACTTCGGGATACCAGTAAATGACCATGTAGACTAACTATTTGTCAAGTAATACAACAAATTTTAACAATTTTACTATAAGACTGGGGGAGTTATTGTGCCTAACTTTGTTTAATATGATACTCGCACCCAGAGCGAAGGACTGCGACCTATACTGTTTGCCCTCATAACAAACCTTACTGATATTCACCATGTAGAGACGCCAGATCGCATCCTCCTAAAAATCCGTCGGCGCACCACCCTCTTCTTTGCGTTTGGCAACGAATGCTTTTAGTTCCTCGTCGATGGCAGGATCAATCGGTGGGGCCTCAAATTCGTTCAGAATATCTTTCCAGATTTTATTGGCCCGCACTTCCGTCGTTTTGGCTCCGTCCAGTTCCCATTGCTCATAGTTGCGCCAGTCTGACAGGAAGGGCGAATAGAACGCGGTTTCATAGCGGTCTTGTGTGTGTTGCACGCCAAAGAAATGACCCGTTGAGCCTACGTCTTTGATCGCGTCCAGCGCAATATCTTCATCCCTTGTTGCCGTTAACACCGGCTCCATATAGCGTTGAATTTGTTGCAGAACTTCGCAGTCCATCACAAATTTTTCATAGGATGCAATCAGCCCGCCTTCCAGCCAGCCTGCGGCGTGGTAGACAAGGTTCACGTTGGATTGCACCGCAGACCAAAGCGAGTTGCAGCTTTCCCACATCGCCTGCCCGTCCGGTGCGTTCGATGCACATGCATTGGTCGCACGCAGCGGCAATCCGTAGTAGCGCGCCATTTGGCCGGTCATTTGGGTGGCACGCATATATTCAGGTGTACCAAAGGCAGGCGCGCCCGATTTCATGTCCACGTTCGAGGTAAATGTGCCGATAATACACGGCACGCCCGGATTGACATATTGCAACAGCGCAATTGCTGCCAGCCCTTCAGCAATGGATTGTGCCACGGCACCAGACATCGTAACAGGGGCCATAGCACCTGCCAGTGTAAACGGTGTGACCGTTACGGGTTGACCGCGCCGTGCCAGACGCAAGGCACCGTCGATCATCGGCTGATCGTGTTTCAGGGGCGAGGTAGAATTGATGTTGGTGTACATGCGCGGGCAGGCATCAAACTCTTCATGTGTCAGGCCTGCTGCAATACGCACCATTTCCATCACGTCTTCTACGCGTTCCTTGCCCAAAGAATAGGCATGGGTCACTTTGTCTGTCAGGGTCAGTTTGGAATAGAGGCAATCAAGGTGGCGCACCGAAGGATGAATGTCCACGGGTTCTACGGGATAACCACCTGCCACATGGATACAGTTAAAATATTGCGTCAGCTTCATGAAGTTTTCAAAATCTTCAAAATTACCCACGCGGCGGCCCTTATCCAGACACATGGCATTGGGCGGTGAAGAGACGTTGATAAACGCCATGTTGCGCCCACCGATTTTTACAGCACGTTCAGGATTGCGCGGCGTGATGGTGAATTCCGATGGGCAATGCCCGATCATTTCCATTACCCATGCGCGGTCCATACGCACGTTACTGCCGTTGATGGTGCAACCCGCTTCACGCAGGATTTCCAGCGCTTCTTCATTCAGAAATTCCAGCCCGATTTCCTCTAGAATACGCATTGCGCCGTCATGGATGGCCTCGACGCCTTCCGGACGCAATGGCTCGGTTGGATTGTCCATGTTTACGATTAGCCGCCATGGCATTTGGTCGATGGCTTGCGTACCCCCGCGACGTGCATTCCCTGCGCGCCCACCTGCTCTGCTTCGTTTGGCCATGATGTAATGTCCTTAAAATCCTGATGTCTTTGACAGCTTGCGAAATTTCTGTCGTAATTTGCACGATAAAAGCGACAAAGCATGTCGTATCCAACAAGACTAATGTCTTTTACATGGGATAAATTCAGCAGATGCATACAGCCAAGGACAAGGATGTGATGTCTTTAGAATCAAAATCAAAAGATCAGCCGGCTCAAACGATTGGCATTATGTTAATTGATGGCTTTTCGATGATGAGCATCACGACGATGATAAACCCGTTTCGCAGTGCTAATCGGGAATTGAATGCCGAAGCATTCAAATGGGAATTTCTGACACTTGACGACCAACCTGTAACCGCGTCTGACGGGTTTGAGGCCAAGCCCACTATCAATATCAACAGCACACAAAAATTCGATTATTTTTTCATCTGTTCCGGGCTTAAAACAAACCCACCAAATCGGGCCAGGCTGAATGCCGCATTGCAACGTTTCGCAAAACAGTCAAAGATTTTCGGCAGCCTGTCGTCAGGTGCATATATGTTGGCGCGCGCGGGTTTTCTGGACGGTAAGGATTTCACGCTTCATTGGGAAAACCAAACAGCATTTATTGAAGAGTTTCCCGAACTGCCACCCAGCTCGGCGCTATTTGTAACAGACGGCAATCTTTGGACGGGATCGGGGGGCTTATCCAGTATGGATATAGCACTTAAAATTATTGACGATGCATATGGTGTAAAAGTCGCCAATGCAGTGGGAAATCAATATCAGATAGACCGCATCCGTAAGCCGAATATCAAGCAGCGGCCCTTTTTCATGGCTGAATACGAGACTTTGCCACCTAAACTGCGGGCGGCTGTTAAATTGATGATCGAAAACCTGGAAAGACCGTTATCTGTCACCGAGCTTGGGGACGCCGCAGGCATCACCGTGCGGTCCTTGGAACGCGGGTTCAAGCAGCATTTAGGCGTGTCACCGGGCAAGCATTACCGCAAAATCAGGCTTGAAAAAGCCAAGCAACTGTTGTGGCACACCAATATGTCTATTTTAGAGGTTTCAATCCTGACCGGCTTTCCATCGCCATCTTATCTGTCACGGCTTTATCGTCAGGAATTCGGAATGTTGCCGTCTGATGAACGCAAGCGAAGCGTTTCAGAATAAGCTAGGCAAAGTCGATATATCCGGCAATATAACATCTGCCAGATGCTTGATATCCTCGTGTTTTGCGGGACCCGTCAAAACGCCGACGTTCAGCCCGACGCCAGCATTGCGCCCCGCTTCCAGATCATGGGTGCTGTCGCCTACCATAGCAACTTGATCCGGTTTCAGTTTCATCTGTTCGCAAAAGCCTAGGATCATATCCGCTTCGGGTTTTGGTGTGTAACCGCTGTCAAATCCGCAAATAAAATCAAAGTGGTGATGTACATTCGCGCCCTGCATCTGGTTAACAGCGCTTTGTTCAAAGTCGTTGGTGGCAATGCCCAGAAGTTTGCCGTTATTTTTAAAGCCGGTAAAAAGTGTATCAAGGTCACACACCGGGATTGCTGTTGTATCTTGGAGTGCACTAAAAGCAATCTTCTCTATCGCTTTTGCATCCAGTTCAGGGTGTACAGAGGCCAGCAATACGCATTGCTCATCCACTGATGCGTTCACCGAAATCGAGCCTGTTACAAAACTTTTCGTAGCCCAATTGAACCCAACCAAATCCGCCATTTTCAGACGCAGATTGTGATCATCGGGGGCAAGCGTGGTTAGAAACGAGACAGACCAATCGGCCCAAGTATCATTGAAACCAAACAATGTTCCGTCTTTATCAAACAATATGCCATGAATATTTGCTGTCATAAGTGGCCCGCCTTTGGCGCATATGACCCAGATGAAAGGATTTTGGCAAGTGTTATTAACACCAGTTCGGCAAGCTACCGCCCGGCAAAGCCATCCGAATATGTTGTAGTGCATCATAGGGCAGAGAATGATCGTCACAAAACATCTTGATCCAGTCGTCATCCATCAGAATGAAATCCATAACAGACGCCAAAAACTCGGCGTCCCCTGCCCGCTCGCGGACATCGTCCAGCCCTGATCCTGTAGTGCCCAGAAATGTCATCATCAGATCGTCTTGGCCGGAAAGCCAACCTAGTGCTTGAATTGCAATCAACTCTGCCTGTTCATTTGTATATCGCATTAATCCTTGGACTTTCGAGAGTGTTTTTTGCGCCATTTGTGACGTTGTTCTTTCATATTGTCCACATACTCTGCACGCTCTTTATCTGTCATGCTAGCAATAATAGCGACAAACGCCTGCTGTGCATTTTCTGTCATGGTCACAATATGTGCCCTTTGTGCGCTAAATGCTTCATTCAATACGTTTGCATCAAACGGTTGTGCGGTTATGGCTGTCGCGATGTTATCAAGAGAGGTGCGCATAACGTCGTCTTTTGCCCGTATTTTATCCCGGTTTTCGTGAAAGTATTTACGCACATCCGCGCGTTTACTGTTTGGTAAAGCATGCATCAAAGCACGCATACCTGAACCATTCGCATGTGACATCCCCCTTGGCCCATGGCCAGAGATTTTTGCGCCAATCACCAAACCGACAACCGCAAGGTTCATACCTAGTGAGATTACCAACAGGATTTTCATCCACGGTTTTCCCTGTTTTATAGATGTATCTGTCATATCAACCCTCTTGGAATAGTGCTTCAATATCTGAAGCCACTGAAAAACTGTCGTCTGAATAGGTTTCAGCTGTTGTTTGTGTATTGCCGAAATAATCCAATGCGCTTGGGGCGGCATAGCCTGCGGTGATGCCAAGAAATGCCGAGGCCGTAAGGGCTGCGGCGGATTGCCAACCACCTATGTTGCGAAATAATCTGGCCCACCAAGGCTGCGTTGGCGCTGACCGCTGTTTGCTTTGGGTGCGCGTTTGCGTCTGGTTCATGGCGTCTGCCAGAACAGCTTCCATAAAGGCCGCAGTTGGTTGCGCATCCGCGTCCTTAGCGGCATCAAAAAATGCCGTTAGATCCGCATCCGGTTTAGTATCAGGTTTCTTTTTCATCATTCCAATCCCAGTTTCTCTTTCTGGCCAAGTAACAGACCGGCTAATGTGCGTTTTCCTCTAGCGGTCAGGCTTTCCACGGCATCGACACTGATATCCATAATCTGTGCAATCTGTGGATTGGACAGCTCTTCGATATGGCGCAATGTCACCGCCAGTTTTTGCCGCGCGGGCAATTGGGCCATCGCCGCTTGCAAGGCTGTTGCCCTGTCGTTTGATTGCATCCGGCTTTCAATCGAAGGCTTGTCATCCACAAGTTCCGGTATCTCATCCAGATTAGTCCCTTTTTTCTTGCGCATCCGGTCAATGCAAAGGTTGCTTGTGATCCTGTACAGCCATGTCGAAACTTTTGCCTCTCCCTGCCGCCAGTTCGGTGCAACCTTCCATAAACGTAGCATCGCATCCTGCGCCACATCTTCAGCCTCGGCCGTATTTTGCAACAACCGCCGTGATAAAGCCAAAACGCGTGGCGCATGACGGTAAGTCAAAGCACGCGCAGCTTGCGTGTCTCCATTTGCGTAGTGCACCATCAAAGCGTCATCACTGATGTCGTTCATTGCATCCAAAGCCATCATATCCCTGCTTTAACGACCAGCCCGTTATTGGGCAATGCTGATGGCGGACCGGATTTACCGGCCCGCCAAAACAGTTAACTTTTATGTTTCTTGTGCCCGCGCATATTTTTGGCTTCGTCTTTGGATATTTTACCGTCGCCATCCGTATCAACTTTCGGGAACATATACGCACTGCGCGTCTGCATTTCCGTCGCGTCGATTTTACCGTCACCGTTTTTGTCCATTTTACTGAATTTATGGTTCAAACGTTTTTCCATTCTCGCGGGATCCGGTGTTTTACCCATTTCCGCCATTCGCGCGGCCATTCCAGTTTGCATTTCTTCTTTGCTCATTGCACCATCACCGTTTGCATCAATTTCTTTGAAATGTGCGACACGATGTTCTGCCATTTCATCCGCAGTGATAAATCCGTCTGCGTTGGCATCGATCTGATCAAACCTTTTATAAAGACCGCCCTTTCCATCATGTTTGCCCTGCGCATAAGTTCCGCTGGCGGCAACTCCGACTGTTATAGCGCTTAAAATAACTGTTTTAACGAATTTATTCATGGTCTTCTCCTGTTTAAGTCCCGGCAGGACTGTCCTGCTTTCATATATAGATACGTTGCCGAACCCGCTTTCCGTCGCAGTTTTAAAAATTATTTGCGACATCGCGACGCGAGGCAGCAAGTCCCGGTTTATTTTTTCTATAAACAGTCTATCTAACAGCCATGACAGAACAAACCGTACCCACAAATGCTGAACGCCCCGTAAAGCCCGCCATTTTTCGCGGCTGGCGCAGGCTATGCCCGAACTGCGGTTCCGGCCCTATGTTCAAAAGTTATTTAAGTGTGCGCGATACCTGCCCAGTATGTTCTGAAGAATTATTCCATCACCGTGCTGATGACGGCCCGGCGTATATTACCATCCTGATCGCCGGACACTTGCTGGCTCCACTTATGTTGATCGCATTCGAAGCCTTCAGGCCTGATCCAATCGTCCTAAGTCTGGTTTTTATCCTGTTTTTTGTGACCTTGGCACTGTTCCTTTTGCCCCGCATCAAAGGTGGGCTTATTGCCTTGCAATGGGCCAAACGCATGCATGGGTTTGGGACAGAAAGATCCCACGCCCCGGCCGAATAGGTAGTTTTGGTTTTTCCAACGCTAATTGTATAAAATCAAAAGTTTAATTATACTTATAAATAACAATATCTTACGATAACTTTCTCGCTATAATATAGTTTACCCAAAATTCCTTACATAAAAACCATTTGGTGTTTTGGTCATTCATCTGAAAGGATTGCGTTGTTGGAATCATCGTGCATAGCAATTTTCATTGCTTTGCCAGTGTGATATCGCACGGTGTGAAAACACTGAATAAAATGCCGCATAATTAGCGGTTCACAACAGGGAGACTATAATGAAATTAACGAAAACTCTTACAGCTATGACTGTGGCACTTGCTGCTTCCACTTCGGCTGCATCTGCTTTAGACGAACTAACAGTCGCATATTTCTTGGAGTGGCCAACGCCAAACCAATTTGCACAAACTGAAAAACTATACACAGAAGCACTGGGTATCCCGGTGAAATGGGTATCTTTTGATGCAGGTACTGCAATGTCAGCGGCGATGGCTTCTGGCGACGTACACATCTCTTTCTCACAAGGCGTTACACCTTTTCTAGTGGCAACAGCTGCTGGCCAAGATTTGCAAATTGTGGACATTGCTGTGTCTTACTCTGACAATGACAACTGTGTTGTACATGCAGAACTAGAGATCGACAAAGACAATGCGGCGGCTGAACTACCAGGTAAAAAAGTAGCTGTTCCTTTGGGCACTGCAGCACACTCTGGTTTCTTGGCTCAAATGAAGCACCTAGGTATTGACGAAAGTACTTTGAACATCGTTGACATGTCACCATCTGATTCAGCTGCTGCTTTTGGTCAACCGGGCACTGACCTGGCTATGGTATGTGGTTGGGGCGGTTCATTGCGCGTAATGAAACAACACGGCAACACAATCTTTTCTGGCGAAGAAAAAGAAGCAATTGTTGGCCAAGTGTTTGATGTGACATCAATCCCAACAGCTTTTGGTGAAGAAAACCCGGAACTTCTAGCGAAATTCCTGAAAATCACTGCTGACATGAACGCACAGTACTCTAAAGACAGTAGCGCAATGATGGAAAGCATTTCCAAAGCTGCCGGTATGGATCTTGAAGGTACAACAGCTGTTATCGGAACATTCGTATTTCCATCAATTCCTGAGCAATTATCAGAAAAATGGTTAGGTGGTAATGTTGCTAAATACCTCACAGACAGTGCAGCTTCACTTGAAGCAAGCGGCAAAATCAAAGCCCTTGGTGACTACAATGCTGTGATCAACACAAGCTTCCTGGAAGCTGCATCAAAAATGTAAATAGCCCTCTTGGGACTTAAAATGCGCGTGGCCTTATTGTTAGGCCACGCGATCAAAACTCACACAAATGGGGGGCTTTATGTCAGGACTAATCATCGATGATGTGTCCATGACCTTTGAATTGCCGAATGGCGGCAAGGTAGAGGCATTAAAGAACATCAATATGGATATTAAAGAAGGCGAGCTACTGTCAGTTCTAGGCCCTTCTGGATGCGGAAAATCAACACTCTTGAACATTCTTGCAGGCTTTTTGGCCCCGACCGATGGGGTTATGACCCTGTCAGGCGAGCTGATCACAAGCCCAAGCCCTCAGCGCGGGATGGTATTCCAACATGGCGCATTGTTTGAATGGATGAACGTATCAAAGAACATCGGCTTTGGCCCTTCTATGAAAGGCACGCCGCAAGCTGAAATTGACGCCAAAGTAGAAGAACTGTTAGACATCGTTGGTTTGCAAGAGTTTGGCCAAAAAATGATCTATGAAATGTCAGGTGGTATGCAACAACGTGTGGCTTTGGCCCGTTGTCTTGCCAATGAACCCGATGTTATCCTGATGGATGAGCCATTGGGTGCGTTGGATGCGTTGACCCGCGAAAAAATGCAAAGTCTGGTTCTGGATATATGGAAAAAAACCGGCAAAACAATTATCCTAATCACCCACTCAGTGGAAGAAGCACTGCTATTGGGCGAACGTCTGTTGGTTATGGCACCACGTCCTGGCCGCGTGCTAAAAGAATACAGGTTGCCCTTTGCCGAGATGGGCGTAGGCGCAGATCTGCGCGAAGTGAAACAGCATAAAGATTTTGGACCGACACGCGATGAAATCCTGAACATGATTTGGGATATGGAAGAAGAAATCATGGGCCGGGCGGAGGAATCATAATGGTACAGGAAATTCTAGACGTATTAGGCACCACATTCTGGATGGTGATTGGTATCATCGGCATCTTTTGTCTTTATCTGGCCGTAAGTGGCCTGTGTTATTTTGTGCATAATCTATACAATAGAGGACGTGACAAAGCCAAAGGGTATTCAAGCCTGAAAACGGTGACATTCGGCGACGAAAGCTCTGTTGTTGCAACACGGGCCGCATCAATTGCAGCCGTGATTACACTGTTTTTATTCTGGGGCATTGCCACGGGTTCAAAAATACTTCCAATTGGCTTACCAGGCCCATTCGTTGGTGACACATCCTTTGAATACACAGCTACAAATGCTGCTGGTGATACTGCCGATGCAACCGTTTTTGTGCGCATTCATGAAGCTGACAATAAAGACGCCCCCACACCAGAAGTGTCTGGTGACGGCGGGTTAAGCTTTGCTAAATCTGATGTCATTCTATTACCAGAACGGCGCACCAAGATCATCAAAGTGCAAAACAATGATGAAGGCGGTAAAGAAGAAGGCTACAAAATCACTGCTGTAAACGGTCAAGCGATCAGCCCTAATCAAACGGTTCCGTTTAGTGATGGCGAGGTTTTCATGACCAGCAAAGGCAGCTTATCTGTACGCCCTGCTACGGGTGTGACGATGGAAGCGCTATATCTACCACCACCTGAATTGGTTTGGAAACGCTTTGGCAATCTTTGGAATAATGGATATCTGGGTGTAGGCCTTTGGGAAAACGTTTTCTGGTCACTGATCCGCGTTGTTATAGGCTTTGCACTGGGGTGCCTATTCGGTATTCCATTGGGCTTTGCGATGGGCCTAAACTCATGGCTTCGCGGCTGGTTTGAACCTATCGTGGAATTCATGCGCCCCGTGCCACCGCTGGCATTAATCCCGCTGATCATCATCTGGTTCGGCATTGGAGAGCAAGGGAAGATCAGCTTGCTGTTCCTGGCTGCTCTATGGATCATGACAATTGCGGCACGTTCGGGTGTATCCGGTGTGAGTATCGCCAAAATCCACGCGGCTTACAGCCTAGGGGCCACTAAGAGGCAGATACTATCCAATGTGATCTTACCAAACTCCCTGCCCGAGATATTTACAGGTGCACGCGTTGCGATGGGTGTTTGTTGGGGTACTGTTGTTGCGGCCGAATTGGTTGCGGCGGAAAAAGGGGCCGGTAAAATGATTATCGCTGCGTCAAAATTCCAGCTTACAGACATCGTGATCATTGGTATCATCATCATTGGTATTATCGGCTACGGCATCGACGTTATGATGCGTATTGCTGAAAACAAATTGGTTCCTTGGAAAGGCCGCGGATAACAATGACATCCCCATTTTTAACAAACAGAGAGGCCGCTATACCAAGCGGCCTTTTAACTTTGGCACAGTCATTTGGCGCCCCGCGCGTGGCGATTGCGCGCGCTGGTGCGGAGCTGCCGATGCAGGCAGCTTATGATGCCACGACTGCGGGTATTATGGAGCCTGTTTTCACCGGTGAAGCGGATGCAATCAAGGCCGAAGCGGATAAGCTCGGTTGGAATATTTCCGGCTTTGAGATTATTGAGACTGTCGGCGAAGAAGCCGCAGGGCATGCCGCCGCATTAGCTTGTGGAGAGGGCCACGCGGATGTGCTGATGAAGGGTCATTTGCATACGGATGTGTTCATGAAATCGGCCCTGTCACGCGACAACGGCCTGCGTACGGGCGGACGATTGGTGCATGTGTTCCACATAACGCACCCCGATGGCGGCAAGCCTTTGATAATATCCGATGCCGCCGTAAATGTGACGCCGGACATGGACACCCGCAAGGCTGCGATTACGAATTGCGTAACGTTGTTGCGAAAACTGGGGACTGACCAGCCCAAAGTGGCGATGTTGTCGGCCACAGAAAGTGTTCTGCCTGCGGTACCTTCATCTGTTGAAGCCCGCGAATTACGTGATTGGGCGCGCGCGGAAATTCCGAACGCGCATTTTTCCGGACCTTTGGCAATTGATTTGATCTTGTCACCCGAAAGCGTTGCAATCAAAGGCATGGGGGATGACCCCGTTGCAGGCAATGCCGATGCGATTATTGTCCCCGACATCGTCAGCGGAAACACCCTGTTCAAATCGCTTGTCTACCTGTCGGGGGGATGTGCTGCAGGTGTGGTCATGGGCGCAAAAGTACCGATCCTGCTGACAAGCCGTGCTGATCCTGCGGTGGCGCGGATCGCGTCGGTTGCGTTGGCTGCGGTCATTAACGGGTAATTCTGTATCGCTTATCATCATATGCAACAACCGTGCGCCCCGCTTACACAATCGCAACCTAATGAAGTGTATAACAGCGCTGTCGACAAAAGTGGTTCACGGGTTTTCAAAGATTGCTTTGCAATCTTCTGTCACCCCAGCGGGTTTTCAAAGGGCGGGTAACAACGTCAAATGCGAAAACCACCGAAACTACCGGTAAGATTAGGTGCAAAGGGTAAAACCTTTGTTCGGCTTTATAACCGCATATGGTGGCGCCACCTTCTTATAATAAACATACCCAATAATACATAAAACCCCGCCACCGATGAACGGCGACGGGGCTAAAAGGCGTATTTAAATCAATCCTTTATAGGCAAGCTTCAAACAGCGACCGTGTGTTGTCATAGGTCATCTCTGTCGGATTGCCGCCAACGCTTGGATCGTTCAGGGCTTCCTTGGTCAGTAGATCAATATCAGGGTCTTTTACGCCCAGTTCCGTCAGATTTTTCGGGATGCCCAAGCTGTCGTTCAGGTCTGACACAAAGTTGTAAAACCCGTCAAAGCCACCTTCTATATCCAAATAACGTGCAGCATCGGTAATCACACCTTCTATTGCGGATCGGTTGAATTTCAGCACTTCCAGCATCACCACAGCATTTGTTGTACCGTGGTGGGTGTGGTGCATCGCACCGATGGGATGGGACAGTGCGTGAATAGCGCCCAGACCTTTTTGAAAGCCGGTTGCCCCCATAATAGCCGCTGACATCATGTGACCACGCGCTTCGATATCCGTACCGTCCGCATAGACTTTCGGCAGGTTTTCTTTGACCAGACGCATACCTTCCAGCGCCATGCCCTGGCTCATCGGGTGGTAATGCGGTGAACAGAACGCTTCCAGACAATGGGCGAACGCATCCATGCCTGTACCTGCAGTGATGAAGGCAGGCATGCCCACAGTCAGTTCAGGGTCGCAGATCACAACACTTGGCAAGATTTTGGGATGAAAGATGATCTTTTTCTGGTGGGTTTCGGAATTGGTAATAACAGATGCACGCCCCACTTCAGAGCCCGTCCCCGCAGTTGTCGGCACAGCCACAATCGGTGCAATCGCGTCGCTGTCGGCACGTGTCCACCAGTCGCCGACATCTTCAAAATCCCATAACGGGCGGGATTGGCCCGCCATAAAGGCAATGACCTTGCCAAGATCAAGTCCGGAGCCACCGCCAAAGGCAATCACGCCATCATGGCCGCCTGCGCGATAAACCTTCAGACCGGACTCGACATTGTCGCCGGTCGGGTTCGGATCAACTTCGGAAAACATCGCGCGGCCAAGCCCTGCTGCATCCATCAGATCAAGCGTGGATTGGGTCACAGGCAGGTTCGCCAAGCCTTTGTCCGTTACTAGCAGCGGTTTTTTCATGCCAGCGGCAGCACAGGCGTCGGCAATTTCAGAAATACGTCCTGCGCCAAAGCGGATAGCGGTTGGGTAAGACCAGTTTGCGGTAAGTGTCATAATATTCAAGCCTTCTTGATGTGGTAGGATTTAGGGCGTGTCAGGTTATGATAACCTATGATGGATAAGCCGCCGCCGCGTCCGGTGTTTTTGCAACCCGTCCAGCAAAGAGCGGGGTCAAGATAATCGCAGCGGTTGGTGAATACAGTACCGGTATCGATTTGATCGGCAATACTTTCCGCACGCGCGTAATCGCGTGTCCAAAGCGATGCCGTCAGACCGAATTCGCTGTCGTTCATCAGCTTGATGGCTTCTGCATCATCTTTGACTTTCATAATGCCAACAACAGGCCCAAAGCTTTCGTCACGCATCACGCGCATATTATGGTTAACATCAACCAGTATTTGCGGCATCAGATATGCATCGTGGTCATTCGGGAATAAAGCGGGATCAATCAGGGCCGTGGCCCCATCTGCAATAGCTTCGGCGGTTTGGGCGCGCACTTCATCGGCAAAACGCACATGTGCCATAGGCCCAAGCGTGGTTTCAGGGTTCATGGGGTCGCCCAGCTTGTATCCGTTCACAATTGCCACAGCTTTTTCAACGAATGCATCAAACAGGCTTTCAACCACATAAATACGTTCAATCCCGCAGCAACATTGACCCGAATTGAACATCGCACCATCGATAAGCGTGTCTACGGCCGCATCCAGATCGGCGTCTTCCATGACATAACCCGGATCTTTGCCGCCCAGTTCCAACCCTACCCCCGTGAATGTGCCTGCGGCTGCGGTTTCAATTGCCATACCGCCCCCGACAGACCCTGTGAAGTTCACAAAACCAAAGGATTTAGCCGCGATAAGGGCCGCTGTCGTGCCGTGGTCTAAAAAAACATTCTGGAACACATCTTCGGGAATACCTGCCGTATGAAACGCCGCGGCCATACGTTCGCCCACCAGCAGCGTTTGCGATGCCATTTTCAGCATCACGCTATTGCCCGCGATCAGTGCGGGGACAACCGAGTTCACAGCCGTCATATAGGGGTAATTCCAAGGGGCGACCACAAGCACAACACCGTGCGGTACGCGTTTGATTTTACGGGTGAATGCATCGCTTTCTTCGACGATGATCGGGGCTAAAGCGTCTACAGCAATATCCGCCATATGGCTTGCACGTTCATCAAAGCCGCCGAATTCACCACCATAACGGATCGGGCGGCCCATTTGATGCGCCAGTTCCGGTACGATCTGATCGTTCATTTCGCCGACCGCAGCTACACCCGCCTGCACTAGTGCTATGCGTTCGGATAAAGGGCGCGCAGCCCATGCAACTTGCGCGGCTTTTGCACGCATCACGGCTTCCAGAGCCGCTTCCTGTTGCAACACAGGCCGTTCAGCATAAAGCGACCCATCAATGGGCGAGATACATTTTACAGTGTTTGTCATTGCTATACTCTTTCAAATCCGCGTGCGATTTCATAATCGGTCACGACCTTGGCAAATTCTTCAAGCTCCCATTCCGCAGCCCGGGTGTAGTGGTCGACCACATCGTCACCCAAAGCTTCGCGCAGCATTTTCGAGCCTTTCAACGCATCTTTTGCATCCCGCAGGTTTTGCGGGATAAAACCGCCAGTGCCTTCATAGGCATCACCTTCGGAGGGTGGATCAAGCTTTTCTTTGTCTTCAATCCCTTTGATACCTGCAGCCAATTGTACAGCCATTGCAAGATATGGGTTCATGTCGGAACCGGGGATGCGGCATTCTATCCGCACGGCTTTACTATCGGCACTGCACAGACGGAAACCCGCTGTGCGATTGTCCACCGACCAGATCGTGCGCGTGGGTGCAAACGAGCCTTTGGCAAAGCGTTTATAGCTGTTGATGTAAGGGGCGAGGAAATACATGTAATCAGGCGCGTATTTCAGCAGGCCGCCCATATAGGCGCGCATGAGATCTGACATGCCCAATTTTGCATCTTTATCGTAAAACGCGGGTTTTCCGTCTTTCCAAAGCGATTGATGTACATGCGAGGACGAGCCAACACGGTTCTGATCCCATTTCGGCAGGAACGTCACCGCGTGGCCTTGTGACCATGCAATTTCCTTTATCGCGTGTTTTGCGATTGTGTGGTGATCCGCGGTATTGATCGCGGTATCGTATTTGATATTCAACTCTTCCTGCCCTGCTTCCGCCTCGCCTTTGGTGCCCTCAATCGGCAGGCCGGCGGCGTATAGATGGTTGCGGATCGGGCGCATGATATGTTCTTCTTTGGTGGTTTGGAAGATGTGGTAATCTTCATTATAGCCGCTGATCGGCTCCAGATCGCGGAAGCCTGATTTGCGTATCTCGTCAAAGCTTTTCGCAAACAGGAAAAACTCCAGCTCGGTCGCCATCATCGGGTCGAACCCCATGTCAGCAAGGCGTGCAATCTGCTTTTTCAGCACGGCACGCGGTGAATGCGAAATTGGCTCATAGGTGTGGTGATCCAGAACATCACAAAGGATCATGACAGTACCTTCCAACCACGGCACTGGGCGTAATGTGGAAAGATCCGGCTTCATCACATAGTCGCCGTAACCGCTTTCCCAACTGGTAGAAGCATAGCCGTCAGGTGTCGCCATTTCCAGATCGGTGGCCAGCAGATAGTTGCAGCAATGGGTTTCTTCCCAGCCGCCATCTACAAAATGCTGCGCGAGGAAACGCTTGCCCATCAAGCGGCCTTGCATATCGACGATACAGGCCAGAACCGTATCAACGGTGCCGTCCGCAACATGTGAATTCAGTGTTTCAAAACTTAGATGACCAGTCATTGACGTTCCTAGAAATGTTAAGAGTGTTGAGGGGCGCGGATAATCACCCGCGCCCGCCTTATTATTTAGCCATAACGGTATGGGCGTCCAGCTTTAACCATATCGGCGTTGTATTTCTTGAAGATATCGACAACTTTCGCCTTGGTTGGGCTTTCGGCTGCGATCTCGTCCCAGAACTTCACGGCAGCGGCTTCCACTGTATCCCATTCCGCATCCGGAATAGTTGTCAGCTTCATCTTCGGCCCGTTGACGCGCAATGCTGCTTCACCGCCCCAGTACCACCACTGACGGTAGTAATGCGATTGGTCACAGCAGACGCGGAACAGCGTTTGCAAATCGTCCGGTAGTTCATTCCAGCGATCCATATTGGCAAAGAATGACCCTGCCCATGCGCCCGAGATATTGTTGGTCAGGAAGTAATCAGTCACATCCGCCCAGCCAACTGTGTAGTCTTCGGTGATGCCCGACCACGCGATGCCATCCAGCTCGCCGGTTTGTACGGCAACTTCGATGTCTTCCCATGGAAGCGTTACTGGAACCACACCGAACTGTTCAAGGAAACGTCCCGCAGTCGGGAAGGTAAATACGCGTTTGCCTTTCAGGTCAGCCAGGCTGTGGATCGGATCTTTGGTAGCGAAGTGGCATGGGTCCCAAGACCCTGCACTGATGTGCTTAACGCCAACCTTGGAATATTCTTCATCCCAAATTTCATTCAATCCATACTGGTTGAACAATACGGGCACATCAAGGCTGTAACGCGAGCCAAATGGGAAATATCCACCGAAAACAGTGACTTCCGTTGGTGATGCCATGCTGTCGTCATCGGATTGCACCGCATCAATTGTGCCTTTTTGCATGGCACGGAACAATTCGCCCGTCGGAACCAACTGATCTCCATAAAAAAGCTCGATCTGCATACGGTCACCGGCAATTTTGTTAAACATATTTATCGCCGGTGTAACGACATGGTCAGCCAATGCCGCACCTGCATATGTTTGCATACGCCATTTGATCGTGGATTGTGCAAGGGCGGGGGCTGCCAGGCTTGCACCTACTGCACCCGCACCGGCGGTGGTTAAAAACTTACGTCTAGTTGTCATTTTCAGTCTCCTGGTTGGTTTATATATACCCTGAACGGGCGGTGAATTTTATGCTCCTATCGGAGTTCTTCTTATTATTTTCCATAAACATATTCCGGTAGCCAAAGGGCGATCTGCGGGAACATCATGATTAACGACAGTGCGAACACCATAATCAATACAAACGGTACGATTGAGCTATATATGTCGCGCAATGTTATTTCCGGCGGTGCCATGGCACGCATCAAAAACAGGTTATAACCAAAGGGCGGCGTCATATAGGCAATCTGTGTTGTGACTGTATATAGCACACCGTACCAGATCAAATCAAAGCCCAAGGCCCCGACCAATGGTACGTAAAGTGGTGCGACAATCACCAACATGGCGGTATCGTCCAGAAATGTGCCCATCAAAAGAAATGAAAGCTGCATCAGGATCAGGATCATCCACGGGTCAAGACCCAACTGTTCGGTGAACAGATAGCGAATAGCGTTCACAGCACCCAAACCGTCAAACACGGCACCAAACCCAAGGGCTGCCAGAATGATCCACATGAACATGCAAGATATAGCCAGCGTTTGGCGCACGGATACTTCCAGCACCGCTTTATTCATCCGCCCCTTCACGATTGCGGCAACAAAAGCGGCCATCGCACCGATAGCGGAACTTTCCACCAACGACGTCCAGCCTTTGACGAACGGTACCATCATGGACGCGAAAATGATCAGCGGTAATAGACCTGCCCGCAACAAACGCAGTTTCTCGGACAAAGGTACGTTCCGCTCTTCAGGTGGCAATACCGGCCCAAGCGCGGGATTTATTTTACACCGTATTGCAATATAGATGATGAACATACCTGCCATCATCAGCCCGGGCAGAACACCGGCCAACCACAATTGGCCAACAGGTTGGCGCGCAATCATCGCATAAAGCACCAGAACAACGGAAGGAGGTACAAGGATACCAAGGGACGATCCCGCTTGGATCACCCCTGTGACCATTTTTTTGTCATAGCCCCGCTTTAACAATTCGGGCAATGCAATGGTTGACCCGATGGCCATACCCGCCACAGACAAGCCGTTCATCGCCGATATCAGCACCATCAACCCGATTGTACCAATAGCAAGTCCACCATGTATCGGCCCCATCCAGACATGAAACATTTTATAGAGATCATCAGCAATTTTACTTTCGGACAGGACGTAACCCATGAAAATAAACATCGGCAGCGTCAAAAGCGGATACCATTTCATCAGCTTCATCGCGGCCGAGAACGGCATGTCGGAACCACCGATACCCCATAGGCTAACGGCGGCAATCGCACCCACGGCCCCGATGGCAGCAAATACGCGTTGGCCCGTAAACATCATCAACATCATTGACGAAAACATCACTATGGCAATCATATTTTGCGACATTACAATGCCACCCCTTTAATTTTAGCGATATCTTTAATCAGTTCCGAAATTGCCTGAAGCAGCATCAAGAAAATACCAATGATCATGGTTACTTTAATTGGCCAGAGGTATGGTCGCCACGCGGTCGCACTGCGCTCCAACCGTCCGATAACCTCACTCGCGCCATCAAACCCGCCTGTAATAAAGCCCACGAACAAGTTTTTGAAAAACACAAACGGTTCCATATTATACGGCTTGCCAAGCGAAAACGCGGTGGAATCGATAGCGCCATATAAAAGCACACCAAGATAAGCCAGTAAAAACAACACGGTAAGGCTGTCTATTTGGGCCTTACGCCGATCCGTCCACTCGCCGTAAAACAAATCCATCCGTACATTTGCGCCCAGTTGTATGGAATACGGCCCGCCTAAGATATAATAGGCCACCATAGCAAATTGCGCGACTTCCAATGTCCAGCGAGATGGTAAAAACGCGACTTTCGATATTGACGACCACAACAGTATCCCGACCATTACGAATATGCCGTACATCATCACGCGACCGATGCGATAGTTGGTTGCATCAACAATGCGCACATATTTTCTGGCGAAACCTAGCACGGCGACCCCTTTGTAGAGATATCTTCGCTTAACTTGGCCAGGCTTACCGATAGCAGTTCTGCCAACATCTGTGAGATTTCATCTTGCTGTTCCGGTGTTTCGATCAAATCATTGCAGACCTCGATCATCACATTGATCAAGCCATTTTTTGTGCCGTGCATTTCCAGTGTATGGGCCACTTCGTCAGCTTTTGAATAAGGCATGTTCAAAGCGTAATTTAAACCCAGACGTGCGCCCGATAGATCGACCATAGTCGCCGCCAGTTTCGCATGTGCATCGTGGATCATGCCAACATCCACTTCACGAACACGGTCGTTATATGTGCGGGTAAAGCTGTGGATAGTGACAAGTATCGGTGGCGTTTTAAAAGATTTAATCGTGTCTGCCACGGTGCGCGTAAACGGTTCATAAACCGTTTCTACACGCTCTATTTGGTCTAGCGTTGTTAGGGCCTCGTTACCGGGAACAATGATTTGTTCACTGACGGCGCGTATCGCACCTGACGATGTGGGCGGTCTGTTGCAATCGTAAACCAGACGCGAAACAGTGCTGACAACCAAAGGCGCATCCAGCAGTGCACTTAATCGCTCGGCTACGGCCTGCGCGCCGGGGTCCCAGGCCGCATGGGAAATCTTAGCAGCATCGGTCATACCCAAACCTGCATAACGCTCCGGTATATGGTTACTGGCGTGCTCGCATACCAACAGAACCCTAGACTGCCCTTCCCCGTTGATAACAAGGGCAGAAGACAAAGGTTTATCGATCTTGAGGTCGGACGTGGCAGCGTGCGGCAAAATGATTCCTCTTGGTGGATTTTGTAAAATTCTCTTCACTTAATGTCCGCCTGTCAATAAGATTGTGTAAATTCCTCTTCAATAAACATGCCGCTGGCGATATGTATACATTGTGGAGGATCAAATGGGTTCAGGGACAATTGCAGAACGCTTGCAGACGAGAGTTGATACACTTACGCGTGCAGAACGACAACTTGCTGATACTATTATGGAAAACTACCCTGTATCGGGATTAGGCTCTATCACGACTGTTGCTGAAAAAGCTGATGTGTCTACCCCCACGGTTGCCCGTTTAGTACAAAAACTTGGGTTTAAAGGATTCCCGGAATTCCAAAAACAATTGCGTAAAGAACTGGAAGCAACCATATCCGGCCCGATTGCAAAGCATGATAAATGGGCGGGGGATGCGCCTGACACACATATTCTAAACCAGTTCACCGATGCCGTGATGAAAAATATAAAGAAATCTCTGGCGCAAATCGATCCTGTTATTTTTGATGAAAGTTGTAAATTGCTGGCCGACGATAACCGGTCGGTCTATATAGTCGGCGGTCGTATCACCCGTGCATTGGCCGATTATTTTTTCCTGCATATGCAAGTAATCCGCCCGAATGTCACTTTAGTTCAATCAATTTCAAACGCATGGCCGCACTATCTGTTGAATATGAAAAAAGGTGATGTCATCGTAATCTTTGATGTACGGCGCTATGAAAATGGCACGCTTATGCTAGCCGAACTTGCTGCAAAAAAAGGTGTAGAGATTATATTGCTGACTGATCAGTGGATTTCACCAATCAGCAAGTTTACCGATTTGGTTTTCGGGTCCAGGATCGTAGTGCCTTCGGCATGGGACTCTTCTGTAACAAGCCTGCTGCTGTTGGAAACGATACTGGCCGAGGTTCAGGGCATTATTTGGCCCCAAACCCGTCGGCGTATGCAAGAACTTGAAGATATGTTCGATGAAACCAAGCTTTTTAGAAAATTCACATAAAACCCGAAATCTTGCATAACCGTGCCTGACATACCTGCCAAGCCCACGTATATTCATATTAATGGACAGTGGCATCCACATTAATTTTTATTGGTAAACGCGCCTTTCCCAAAAACTGCCGAGAATTGCTACGATGATTTTTAAGCCAGAGACCCATTTCATTGCTTTCCAATGTGACAACACCGTCTTTGGCATAACTTGAAAAATAAGCACAAAGAGTTTGCGCCATATCTTCAGTCAGCTCGATATCGTGGCACTCCATTTTTCGTGGCATATTTTTTCCCATTGATACTTCCCTTAATCGTAAAGCAGTTTGTTTATTATCCGACATTCGCTACCCCATTCACCCTGACCAAATATTAACTTAATCCTATTTAGATCACCAAAAAATGGCGTTATCATGTTGATTTCGGCAAGTTGTTAACATAAGTGCGTAAAATTTTATTAAGTATAAACAATATCTTATAAGTTATTTATTGGTAACATCACGGATTCTGCACAAAACAATCATTATTTGGTCACTTTACGGTTTCGAAATAATACAGAAATTTTATATATCCTGTTTCGTCTGTGAAAAATGATCATTTATTCTACAGGAGCATTATTTATACGGTCCAGGATGACAGATTTTAAAGTACCTGTTGACCTATGGTGCCCATTCGCGGATTTAAAGCCGGAAAGTAATATCTTGATAAGTATGAATATTGGCGAGTATATTATTTACGGGGGGTATTTAATGAGAATTTATAGAAATGTATTTAATAGTGGGGCCTAATGCGAAGCCTTATTGAAACTATATGGCGCTTGCGCAATCCATTATTAGCCGCACATATCATTGTCACAGTGATTTCTGTCGCGGTTGTTTTGCCGCTTGCACAATTCACGATGTATTCTGCGGTAAAACTTTCCGGTACGCAGGCTTTGACCGATCAGGATATTGCGCGCTTTTTGTTTTCACCTATCGGTCTTATTGGATTGTTATTGGTGAGCAGCGTTTTGATTGTCGCGGCGGTTCTGGAACTTTCAGTTATGCTGTGGATGATACACGCCGACGCGAAAGGTCATCGCACCACCCTTGTTTCTACGCTATCCGCAATTACCATGCGCCTGCCCCGACTAATGGGCTATGCTGCACGGCTTATTTTACGTCTGTTTGTTGTCATCTTGCCTTTTGCCGCGTTAATTGGCTTGGTCGCGTGGATGTTTTTAACCGAATTCGATATTAATTATTACCTGACATTTCACCCGCCGGAATTTATCCGCGCCATTGTAATAATTGTACCAATCGCGGTCTGCCTATTTTGTGTATTGCTCTATCTTTTCGTCGGCTGGGCTTTGGCATTTCAGTTAACACTTTTCACCGATACCCCGCTATCAAACGTATTTGCGCAAAGTGTCGCCCATTCACAAGGACTGCGGAAGTATATATTGGGACGGCTCGTTATTTGGGGCGTTTTATCTATATTCATTACAATATTCGTCTCAGTCATGTTGCGATGGCTTATAGAAGTTGTCATGCCTGATATTACAGCATCGTTACCGATTATCGCGATTGTTGGAACGGTCCTGATGTTGATCTGGTCTGCAACATTTATACTTATCGCGGCATTTAACACAGGTACATTGGCCATGACGCTGTCACAAATAGCACAGCGGGCTGATACCCATTTTCCCGACAGGTTATCCAAGACAACACCGGATAAGTTTCAGTGGCTCGGCTATATTCTGATTGCTTTCGTATTGGCATCAACCGGTGGGTCCGCAGTTGCCTTATATCAAGGGGCCGGAACGCCTGATCATGTCGCAGTCATTGCCCACCGCGGTGCTGCAGGTATCCGCCCGGAGAATACGATGGCCGCAATGGAAGCAGCTATTAAAGACGGTGCTGACTGGTTGGAAATTGATGTTCAGGAAACCGCAGAAGGCGAAGTCATTGTCATACATGACAGTGATTTTATGAAAATCGCCGGAAACCCCTTAAAGGTTTGGGATGCTACTGCTGAAAAACTTGCCGATATTGACATTGGCAGCTGGTTTGATCCTGCATACAGCAATGAAAGAACCCCGACCCTGCGACAAGTTCTTATGGCAGCACACGGGCGCTCAAATGTACTGGTTGAGTTGAAATACTATGGTCATGACGTTGATCTTGCCGGTCGTGTTGCAGCGATAGTGGAACAGACAGACATGGTTGCCAACACTGCGTTCATGTCGCTTAACCGCGACCAGATGGTCCGTATGAAAGCGGTCCGGCCTGATTGGCGTGTCGGGTTGCTTGCCGCAACATCCATCGGTGATCTAAGTAAAGTTGAGGCTGATTTTCTTGCGGTCAATGCATCAAGTGCCAGCACCGGTTTTATTACCCGGGCACGTAAAGCGGGTAAGGATGTTTATGTCTGGACAGTTGATGATCCACTGACAATGTCCCGCATGATGTCGCGCGGGGCTGTGGGCCTTATAACCAATGAGCCGGCTATGGCAGTCCATACAATCACGGTACGGCGTGACACACCTTTAATCGTGCGTATTATGCTTGAAGCAGCAGATATGATTGGTCTTGATGTAGAACGTAAAAGATACAGAGATAACTCCCCTTAATAATACCTAAAGAAAATATACAATGAAGGAACTATACTAAAACAGAAAATAGGAGCTCAAAATGAAAAACTGGTTATTATGGTTAATCGTAGGCATTATTTCTATCATTGGCGGGTTTATGGCATTAGCAAATCCGTTAGCAGCCTCGATAACAGCCGAGCGGCTGGCTGCATGGACATTTATAATTGTAGGCTGCCTGCAGGTGTTCACTGCATTTCGCACTGAAAGATTTGGTGCAAAATTATGGGCAGCCCTTGGTGGTGCTGCGGGATTATTTGTAGGAATATCCCTGTTCAACAATCCTATGGCAGGCGTTATTACACTAACAATGATTGTCGGCCTGCTATTTTTCATTGCCGGGATCACCAAGATACTTATGTCATTCGCATTACGCGGATCGCCATTTTTCATGCCGGTTATGGTGTCGGGGGCTCTTTCTTTGCTGCTGGGTTTCATGATCCTGTCAAACTTTCCCGGTTCTGCAGCCGTCAGCCTTGGGCTTTTGCTTGCGGTCGAGTTGATCTCTAACGGTGTTGCACTGATCGCACTTTCCCTGCAGCGAAAGCCCATACAGAACTAAAGGCATATACGAGAGAATTGTTGTTCAAGTCGACTGTATCCATATATGAAGGTACATTGGCTAACGACATGCCTTCAAATAACAATAAGGACGAGTGTGCCAATCCAATGCGCCGCAATGTTATAATATTTACAACAATGGCGGTAATCGCCATGGCAGCTTTGTTCGCTTTTCTTCTAATTGGACGCAGCAAATCCGGTGGAAATGAAATTGAGCGCCAGACAGAGATTTGGGCGCATCAGCGCTTGATGGCCACACGCATCAATGCAAAGGCTGTGCCCTTTACAACAGACGGTTGCAGCGGTGGCATGTCAGCCATATGGAAAGACGCGAGTGATATGTTCCCCGCGCTGCGTGCCAGCATAGGCGACACGCCGCCTTGGGAAAACTGCTGTGTCATTCACGACAAAGCCTACTTCGATGCATCCGGTGCAACCGGTGCCAAACAAAGTTTCAATGCACGCATTTTGGCAGACCAGAACCTAAGCAAATGCGTGGCGAATTTCGGTACGCACGAAACAAAGCCGGTCATGCATCAATATCAACTACTTGCCGATATGATGTATTCGGCTGTGCGATTGGGTGGCGCACCCTGCTCCGGCTTGCCTTGGCGTTGGGGATACGGCCTGCCAAATTGCTATATCGGGTATTCTCAATAGTAAGGGTAAAACATAAAACGCATTGCGCTTTATAGGCACACGAAACAAGCGTCAGACCATCCGGTTACATTTACCGAGATGCTCAGTTCCCTGACGTAATTTTGACCACACAATCCTATATATGATAGCCAGCAGATCACAGCGGGAGTCGTTATGACTAAAAATGATTTGATGAATACTTTGGAATCGCAACGCTTGGCGTTTAATCAAAACCCATATCCATCATGGGCCGCGCGTAAATCAAAGCTTATTAAGCTTGGTCAGGTTATCGCCGCCCATGAAAAAGAGTTTCAAAAAGCCATATCGCACGACTTTGGCAACAGGGCGGTGCAGGAAACAACCTTGACGGAAATGCTGGTTATCAAGGCCGGTATCAGTCACGCACTGAAGCACACGAAACACTGGATGCGCAGGCGTAAAGTTGCAACTGCATTGCCGTATAAAATGGGCTCCAGTCAAATTGTGCCGCAACCGCTAGGTGTTGTCGGGATCATCAGCCCCTGGAATTATCCCTTGCAGCTTGCGATCATGCCGCTGATCGGTGCTTTGGGGGCAGGTAACAGGGTTATGATAAAGCCCAGTGAATTTACGCCTGAATTATCTAAATTGATGAAGAAGGTTCTAGCGACCGTATTCACCGATGATGAGGTTTATGTTGCTATTGGCGGTGTTGATGTGGCCAAAACGTTTTCAAGCCTGCCATTCGATCATTTAGTGTTTACCGGATCAACGGACGTTGGCCGCATGGTGGCCGGGGCCGCTGCTAAGAACCTGACACCTGTGACACTTGAACTAGGCGGAAAATCCCCTGTGATCATTGATGACACTGCGGATATGGATTTAACGACAACGCGCATTGCCAATGGTAAATTAATGAATGCCGGGCAAACCTGTGTGGCACCGGATTACATTTTGATGGCAGCTGATAAGATTGACGGCTTTACCAAATCAATGATCAATAAAGCAGAAACATTTTACCCGACGATTGCGGCAAACCCGGACTACACATCCATAATATCGGACGGCCATTATGCAAGGCTTCAGGATTTACTGGAAGACGCGGAAAACAAGGGTGCAAGAATACATACTGCGGGCTCTGATGATAAACAACAACTGGCAAAAGAACGCCGCGTGCCACTTTCGATTGTCACGAATACCGCGCCCGATATGCGGATTATGCAAGAGGAAATCTTTGGGCCGCTTTTGCCGATAGTTGCAAGCGATAGTCTGGAGCATGCCATGGATTACATCGGGGAAAAGGCGCGTCCATTGGCGCTTTACTGGTTTGGTAATGACCGCAAAAAGCGTGAGCGTGTTCTGACCGAAAGTATTTCGGGAGGCGTTTCAATCAATGAGATTGCATGGCATCTTGTGCAGGAGAATTTGCCATTTGGGGGCGTCGGGCCGTCGGGGATGGGGGCATATCATGGTGAGCACGGGTTCAAAACGTTTTCCCATATGAAAGGCGTATTTATTCAAAGCCGCTTCAGTGCTGGAAAAATGTTGATGCCGCCATATACAGATAAAACGTCTATGATATTCAAATTAATGAAAAAAATAATGTAGATTTGGTTGCTTTTGAAGCATATCAACTAGGCTTTTTACGATGCTGTAGGCTTGAAGTTACGCTGTTTCAACACATCCAGCAATTCACTAAGCGATGCGTTCACCGCTTTTCCAGAGGTGTCGATTTGTGCCGTGGCTTTTCCATAAAGGATCTCGCGGTTGGCAAGGATTAACTTTAATTGCTCCATGGCTTCGGGGTTCCCCGCCATCGGGCGTTCGTCCCCTTGCGCACGTACGCGCGCCATGTGTTCTTCGGGGCTGGCTTTCAGCCATATGGTTTGAAAGTTATTCAGCAGTAGATTGTACGTGTCGGGGGCAGCAACGATACCACCGGAAACAGCGAGAACCATAGTGTCATAGGTTTCCATGATGCGGTTTATAGCTTGCGCTTCCAGCTTGCGGTAGCCTTCCTGCCCATAGAGAGCCATCACTTCGGCTATGGCCATGCCGCTTTGCTCTTCGATTTTGCGGTTAAGCTCGACAAATGGCACGCCCAGTGCATTGCCTGCCAACGCGCCAAGTGTTGATTTACCGGCACCGCGCAATCCGACAAGACAAATGCGGTTTGCATGTGTGACAAGCAATGTATCAGGGTTTAAAATCTGTAGAACCTGTTTTTGAGTGTCTGTATCTGCCGCGCGGTACATTTTTAACATGCGTAAACTATCAGCATCCCAAGGGTCATCATCGCCCATTATCCATTCTATTCGGTGATCAAGTGCTGTGGCAATCTTTTGCAATAGCCCGATGGAAATATTTCCATCGCCTGCTTCAAGCTGTGCCAGATAGCGCGGTGATACGCCGGATATTTCTGACAGCACACGACGCGGGATGCCTTTGCGCTCTCTGGCTATGCGAACACGTAGTCCAACCCTTATAATCAGGGATGAAACAAGCGCATCATCAGCTGTTTCGGCTTTATCGTGGGTAATTTCATCCATTTGACCAACTTTTATGCAATATAATGCACATATAAATGGTTGGCGTCAGAACTCAACCAAAATTGACTGACTTAATAGGTTTCCACATGATAACGGCCCTCTTCGCGCATTGCATTACGAAGCGTGGCCCAGTTCAGATCAACACTGTTTGCAATATCGCCCATTGCCTGTTCAACACCTTGTTCCATTGCTTTTAACCCGCAGATGTAAATATAGGTGTCCGGATTTTGCAAAAGCCGGGCAATACTGTCTGATTCATTTTGTAACGTGTCTTGAACATACTGTTTAGGTGCGTTTTCTATTCTGCTGAAAGCAAAATAAGTTTTCATGAACGTTTCGGGTATTTTCTTAAGCGGGCCGAAATACGGCAGGTCATCGGGGCGGCGCGCGCCAAATACTAATGTCAGGGCATTTTTTATTGTCGGGTTTTCGCGTTGGCGCCGCATTGTAAAGCCGCGAAACGGTGCAGAACCGGTTCCGGTGCATATCATCAAAAGATTTGCCTGTGGATCTGCGGGCAACAAGAATGTAGCACCAAAAGGCCCTGTCAAAAGCACTTCATCGCCCATTTCAAGGTCGCATAAATAGTTAGAGCAAATACCATGTTCTTCACGCTTAACAGTCAGTGAGATGTTATTGAAATTGGGCCGCTCACCGTCGCGCGGACTGGACACGGAATACAACCTTGAAAGATGTGCGTTGCCGTTGGCATCTGCGCCGGGCGCAAGCACACCGACCGACTGACCTTCCAGAACCGGAAAAGGCAGACCGCCTAGATCAAGTATGATATGGCGAACATCTGTATCGCTGTCTGCGGCGGTTAATCGGTAGTTTCCCTGCACGGTAGCAGTAGCGGGTTTACCCGGCGTATAGAGGTTTACTGAAGCTTTTGATGCGGTTTTCGGTGCATTAGGCTTACCACCTGTACCCTTGTGAGCCTCTGCAAGAAGGGCTGCAACGGCTTCATCATGCGCTTCGATATCTATATCCGCATCGGGCGATTTAATGTCGGCCTGTTCAGGCAAATCCATCCAACCAAGCTGTTCTTCCAGCGTATAGGGCACATCAACGACACGCCATTCGTCGATAGACCCCGTTGGGCAAACCGGAATACAATCCATACAAACATTGCACTTCGAGGCATCAACAACGACATTATTGTCGTCATGGCTGATCGCCCCGATTGTGCAGGTCATTTCGCATGTATGACACCGAATACATATCTCGGGGTCAATCAGGTGCTGTTTCGTAGGTTTGTTCATTCAATTATCATTCCGAATATCTACGCCATATGCAATTTGACATATTCAAAATCACCGGGCTGGTTGTTTATACCAACCTTTGGCGGCGCAATCCAACCTGCGTATTTCCCGGGCTCGGACACCGGTATCATCAACGATTGGATAAAATCGCCATCGGCCTTGGTCGGCAGCCAGTCTTTTACATTTGCATCCCATTCTTCTTTGCTGATGATATTACCTGCGGGATCAACGGAAACGGCCGCAAAAACACCTATCTGGCGGTGAAAGCCTTCATGCGGCATGACCATTTCGAATTGAACGCCCAGTTTTTCGATTATTTTGTTCCAACGGCCAACACCACCTGCGGCGTCACGCACATAATCATCACGCAATCGCATGTTGATCGCCGTCAATGCAGGCGCGTCTTGTAAAATTATATGATTATCGACAACGCTGCGCACCGGATAAATCGCATCATTCAATTTGTGATCATCTTCTATCCGGCCCTCCAGATAACGCCCCTTGATACCTGCGTTAAAAGCATTTGCCGCATTGGTCGACACTTCACTGCCAAACAGATCAAGCGACAATGTGTAATGCAGGTTCAGTTTTTTCTGGATGGTCGGCAGATCAATCACACCAAGTGCGCGGACTTTTTCGATGTCATAAGGATCATCGATACCCGCATCCTTCATTGCCTCACATGTGCGTTGAATGGTGCGTCCGACACCGGTTTCACCGACAAACATATGGTGGGCTTCTTCGGTTAACATAAAACGGCATGTGCGCGACAAAGGATCAAATCCGGATTGGGCCAGACTTTCCAGCTGCATCTTGCCATCGCGGTCTGTGAAGTAGGTGAACATAAAGAATGACAGCCAATCCGGCGTTTCTTCATTAAATGCCCCCAGCATGCGCGGTGCCTCTTCCGAGCCTGATGATCTGCGCAACAGATCATCGGCTTCTTCGCGACCATCAGCACCGAAATATTTCTGTAAAAGATATACCATTGCCCAAAGATGGCGGCCCTCTTCCACATTCACCTGAAACAAGTTGCGCATGTCGTAAAGTGAAGGCGCGGTAATGCCCAAAAAGCGTTGCTGTTCAACGGACGCAGGCTCTGTATCGCCTTGTATCACGATCAGGCGGCGTAGCATGGAACGATATTCACCGGGAACTTCCTGCCAAGCAGGGTCGCCTGCATGTTCACCAAATGGGATGCGGCGATCTTCTACAGCGGGTGCCAAAAGAATACCCCAGCGATACTCGGGCATTTTCACATAGTCGAATTTAGCCCAACCCTTTGGGTCAACACTTACGGCTGTACGCAAATAGATAGCACTTTTTTGAAACTTGTCAGGCAGCAGTTCTGTCCACCAGTTAATATAGCCGGGGTGCCATTTTTCCAGAGCTTTCAAAACGCGTTTATCCGAGGATAATCCCACATTATTCGGGATTTGCGTGTCATAACTGACATTGACGAGATCGTTCATTTTAGGTCCCCCTTATCACGCATCATCAGACACGTTCCATGTTGTATTTACCGCGGCGCCCTGTGCCATAACTTTGTAAAGCGCCGTCTTCGCCAACGGCATTCGGGCGTTGAAATACCCAGTTTTGCCACGCAGTCAGGCGGCCGAATATGCGGGTTTCCATTGTTTCAGGCCCGGCAAAACGCAGATTTGCTTCCATTGCCGTCATTGCATCAGGGGAAAAACTAGCGCGTTCTTCCATAAAGATGCGAATTTCATCTTCCCAGTCAATATCGTCCAACGCATATGTAACCAGCCCAAGTGCATAAGCGTCTGTGGCTTCTAACGGTGTGTTCAGTTTTTCGTTCAGGGCATCCACAATCGCGGGGTCACCCAAGAAACGGGTTTGCAAGCGTGTCAGACCATTGCTCATCGGGTATTGGCCGAAATTGGAAGCAGACAGGCTAATCGCACAGATTTTCCGGTTATCGCCTTCAAATTCGTCTTCCATCATATAGCTGCGATCTACGCTGAACAGTAATTCCGCAAGAATACCTGTAAAACACGAGCCATGTTCAACAAGGGCCACAAGTGAACGCGAGGTCATGTCGATGCGTTTTAAAATGCGTTTCCAATATTGCAGAACTTCATTTGCTAGCCAGTGATCCTTGTTGTTCAGCAATAAATCTTCATGTGCTTGCACGCGTTCCGGGTCGCCCTGCGTTTTGAACACGATCAGGCCAAGTTCCAATTCATTAAGCCGTAAATGCAATATCGCGTCGTCCAATTCGCGTGCCATACGTAGCATATATGCGTTTGCACCCTGTTCCTGAAATGCATCCATTGAGGCGGGCGCGTCTGTATCCGGCCCTGATATCGTGATTGTTACACGCTTGTTTGAGCGGTCAACTGACACATCGACGGTTGAATAAGATACAGAGCCGTCTTTTGCAAATTTTCGATCTAACGGCGTCAATGTAATGCCAATTGCATCTTTTGGCCGTGTGGATTTCTGTGCAAACTCTTTGGCGCGTTCTTGTACGACTGCATCGAACTTGGAATTCGGGATCACCTCATCAACAAGGTTCCAGTCTTTGGCGCGGTTGCCTTTGACGCCCTCTTCCAATGAGCAAAACACATCCGCCAAATCGCGACGCATTTTGCGCTTGTCGGTTATACGCGTAAGCCCACCGGTTCCGGGCAGAACCGCAAGCAAAGGCACTTCTGGTAGCGCAACCGCAGATGTGCTGTCATTCGTCAGCATGATATAGTTGCATGCCAAAGCCAGTTCGTAGCCGCCGCCCGCACAGGAGCCTTTTACAGCGCAGATATACATCTGGCCTGAATCCGCTTCCGCAGCTTCTATACTGTTGCGGGTTTCGTTGGTGAATTTGCAGAAATTAACCTTATGCGCGTGCGTTGCACCGCCCAGCATCCTGATGTTGGCGCCTGCGCAAAAAACCTTTTCCTTGCCCGACTGCATAACAACTGTTTTCACTTCGGGATGTTCAAAACGTAGTCTTTGAACCACATCAGCCAGCTCTATATCAACGCCCAGATCATATGAATTCAGTTTTAGCTCGTAACCATCGAAAAGGCCGCCCTGCTCATCGACATCCATATAGAGATTGGCAATCTCGCCATCATATTCGATCCGCCAATGGCGGTATTTCGATGGGCCAGTCTGGAAATCAATATTCTTTGTCACGACCCGAATTCCTCTGTAAGTTTAATGTTATGCATTATAATGCATATTAATGTCGACATTACCCAATATATGCGTTATATTGCCATCGCTTGCAAGATGCATGCACCATTAAGCTATAACCACTTTGGCCATCTCAATATCCTGCAGGCGTTTCGTAAAATCGGCAATAACGGCACAGGTTTTTTCCGGTTGATCAATATGAGGCGCATGATGACACTCATCCAGAATTGCCACATCTATTGGCGCATAAATACGATCTTCGATTTCCTGAATTTGTGCATATGTTCCATATTCATCGCCACGACCCTGTATCGCCAGAACCGGAATGCGCAGATAATCAATAACATCAGCCACGTTCCAATGTTCAAAATCCGGATGCAGCCAGCTATCGTTCCAACCGCGAAATGTATTATCGGGGTCGCGGTGATATTTCGCCATCCGCGGCTTAAGATCGCCGGTATCATAGGCCAGTTTGGCTTTGGCGATTGCAGCTAAGCCCATGCGCTCTGTAAAGAAATGCGGCGCCATCAAAACCAGCCCACGAATACGATGGTCTTCGATGCTGCCGGCATAAATGGCGGCAATTGATGCGCCATCACTATGTCCCAACAATATACAGCGATGAATGCCTATTTGGTTCAGCACATCGGGCAGGACATCCACAGCTTCGCGTGTCATGTAATCCAGTGGCCTTGGCATGTCTGCAAGATCAGATTGCCCATACCCCGCACGTGAGTAAGCAAAGACGCCAAAACCCGTTGCATCGGCCAGTTTTTGCGGAAAATCGCGCCATAAAGCCAGACACCCCAGACCTTCATGCAACATGACAATCGTCGGGGCTTTATTTGGGGGTGGCCCGAAACAAGCGTATTCCAAGGCTTTGCCACCTGCAGTTATTTTGGCCACTTCTTGATTTTGCCACTTAAATTTACTCATGCTTCTGCCCTCAATTTAAATCGCTGGATTTTACCGGTCGCGGTTTTCGGAAGATCCGGTACAATTTTTATCCAGCGCGGGTATTTCCACTTGCCGACTTTATCTTTTACATATTCTTTCAGCTCTGCTTGCAACGCTTCGCTATCCTGTCCTGATTTCAGCACAGCAAATGCCTTTGGCTTTTCCAATCCCTGATCATCCCGTGCCGCAACAACTGCCGCTTCCAAGATCGCAGGATGGGAGGCTAGCGCTTGTTCAACTTCAAACGGAGAAACCCAGATACCTGATACCTTGAACATATCATCCGTGCGGCCACAGTATAAATAGCGACCATCTTCGGTCAGTTCGTATTTGTCCCCTGTGCGTGTCCATTCACCTTCAAACGTTACCCGGCTTTTACCCCGTTGGTTCCAGTATCCGTCGGCGGCAGAAGCACCGCGCACAAGCAGTTCACCTATTTCATCTGTGCTGGCGATATCCTTGCCGTCATCATCTACCAGCCGAAGATCGTAACCGGGAACCGCTGTACCGGACGTTCCGTAAACAACATCGCCGTCACTGTTGGACAGAAATATATGCAGCATTTCGGTCGATCCGACACCGTCCAGAATATCTGCGCCCCAAATTTCATGCCACCGTTTTCCGATATCTTCAGGCAAGGCTTCGCCTGCGGAAATACAACACCGCAATGTGCTGTTGATTGGCATATCACCGTTTTCGATATGGGCGATTATTGCGGCGTATAATGTAGGCACCCCGCAAAAAACAGTCGGGTGTTCTGTTTGAATTATATCAACTGAAATTGCGGGCGTCGGTCGCCCTTCAAATAATACTGTCGTGGCGCCAACCGACATCGGAAACGTCATCGCGTTACCCAGACCGTAGGCAAAGAAAATTTTCGCTGCGGAAAAAACCACATCGCCCTCTTTTATATTCAACACTTGTTGGCCGTATGTATCCGAGGTTGCCTTTAAGCTTTCGTGGACGTGGCGCACCCCTTTGGGCAAGCCTGTTGTCCCCGATGAGTACAGCCAAAATGCAATCTCATCACCGGCAACATTCAAAGTCTCGGCAGGCGCACACCCGTTCAGAAAATCAGAATAAGTATCCGCTTCTTTTGGGGCATCACCCCCCACAACGACAACCTTGCGCAGGTAAGATGCAGCCTGAATTGCAGGGCCAACAACAGGCAAAAGCTCGGTGGAAACAAACAGGCAGGCTGCACGGCTGTCATTAAGAATTGCCTCATAGACCGATGTAGATAACAGTGTATTCAGGGGAACCGGTACAACGCCCGCTTTCAGACAGCCCCAGAAAATCTCGGGAAATTCTATTTTATCGAGAACCAGCATCAAGGCGCGTTCTTCACGGTGAATACCAGCACGTGACAATGCGCTGTGAACGCAAGCCGACCGATTGGAAAGTTCACCATATGTAAGTGTTCTTTTATTTCCAGCGGCTTCACGAAAGGCAATCTTATCACCGCGCCCTTCATCGATATGCCTATCGACAAAGTATAATGCCGCATTTCCTTTTGATGACATTCCCGGCCTCCCGCCCTGCATGATCACATTGGAGCATATAATTTATGTTTTATAATGCACTATCCCCGTTAACGCGCAAGATATTGCGTTAATATTAACGCTTTACTTAGACCCCAAGGTAGCGGTGCAATGCGTCCCTGTCTTTGCGTAACGCATCGGATGTACCATCCCAAACAATTTTACCGCGCTCGATAATGAAATTGCGATCCGCGATGCGCAATAGATCACTGAGGTTTTTATCCACCACCAAAATGGACATACCTTCATTTCTGATCAGGGTCAGGGCCGCCCAGATTTTCTGACGGACCAAGGGGGCAAGCCCTTCGGTTGCTTCGTCCAAGATCAGCAATTTGGGGTTGGTCATCAAAGCGCGGCCGATTGCCAGCATTTGCTGCTCGCCGCCCGACAAAAGATTACCCATCGAACTTTGCCGGATTGCCAGTTCCGGAAACAATTCGAACACACGCTCCACCGTCCATGGATTTGACACTTTCAAATGATTGCTGGTCGTGGCAATCAGGTTTTCCATCATCGACAGGTTTGGAAATATCTGGCGGCCTTCGGGCACCAATCCCAAGCCTAGATTAGCGATCTTAAAGGATGGGCGACCAACCAGTTCCGTGCCTTCAAAACTGATCGCGCCACCACTTGCAGGTACAATTCCCATAATCGAGTTGATCGTCGTGGTTTTACCCATCCCGTTGCGCCCTAAAAGAGTTACCACCTGCCCTGCGGCAACTTCTATATCAATTCCGAACAGGGCCTGTGATGCGCCGTAATGGGTTGTAAGGTTTGATATTTTCAGCATCATTCCTCTCCCAGATACGCGTGGCGCACAGCGTCATTGCTGCGAATTTCATCCGGCAGCCCTGTCGCAATGATCCGCCCGTAAACCAGCACCGATATGCGATCAGCCAAGGCAAAGACCGCGTCCATATCATGTTCGATCAACAAAATGCTACGTTGGCCTTTCAGTTCTTTCAAAAACGCAACCAGCGAGGCGCTTTCATTTGGCCCAAGCCCTGCCATCGGTTCGTCCAGTAACATCAGCTCTGCGTTTGAGGCCAGAGCAATTGCTATTTCAATCTGGCGGTGCTCGCCATGTGACAGTTCCGATGTAAGATCATGCGCCCGTTTAGCCAGGCCAACTTTGGCCAAATTCAACATCGCTTCTTCGCGGATATGGGCAATTTTGCGGGCAGGTTTCAGGAACCTGTAAGAGTGCCCGTCACGCGCTTGAACGGCCAGCGCCACATTGTCCAGAACCGACATGCCCATGACCAGTGAGGTGATCTGAAAAGAGCGGGTAATCCCCAGTTTGGCGCGTGCATATGCAGGCTTATCAGTGATGTCTGAACCGTTTAACAAAACCGTGCCGGCGTCAGGTTTTAACGCCCCTGACAGTTGTGATACCAACGTGGTTTTGCCAGCCCCGTTCGGGCCGATGATGGCGTGGATTTCGCCCTTGATCACATCGAGATGCACATCATCCGTAGCGATAACACCACCGAAGCTTTTCTTTAGACCATTTATTTCCAGCAAGGGCGTCATACTATTTTCCCTTGCCTTTAAGCAGGCCCATCAGCCCGCCGCGCACAAACAGAACCAACCCGATCAGCATCAAACCGAACGGCAAGTGCCAGAAAATGGTAAAGGATGACAATATCTCTTCCATTAAAATAAACACGGAAGAACCCAAAATTGGGCCTAATGCTGTAGATGCACCGCCCAGTATAACCATAAACATCAACTCGCCCGAGCGCGTCCAGTGCATCATGTCAGGTGAAATAAACGTGGTGAAGTTGCCTAACAGAAAGCCGGCATAGCCACACATGGTACCCGAAATAACATAGGCGGTCAGGCGATAAAAATAGGTATTATAGCCCAATGTCACCATACGCTCGTTATTGTCTTTGGCCCCTTGCAACACCATGCCAAACCGCGAATTTACAATGGTTTTGACCAGCAACATTGCCGCGACAAGTGAACCATAACTTAGCCCGTAAAGCTGCATAGGGCTATCCAGATTGATGAATGGAAATTCGGAACGCACGTCAATCGTCAGCCCGTCATCGCCGTTATAAACATCCAATGACTGGAACAAAAAGAACGCCATTTGGCTGAATGCCATGGTGATCATAATGAAATATACGCCTTTGGTGCGCAAGCTGATCGCACCCGTGATCAGCGCGAACACTGCGGCAATCACAATGGCCAATGCCAGTTGAAACAGGCCGTTGTAGCTGGCTATCAAATCAAATCCGCCCCATGTGGCGTGATGCGACGGAATGCCTACGGCATAGGCACCAAGCCCGATAAATGCGGCGTGCCCGAATGACACCATACCGCCATAGCCAAGGATAAGGTTCAGGCTGACCGCGGCAATACCCAAGATCACAAGACGCGTCGCAAGATCCATATAAAACGCCTGACCATGCAACAGAAAATACGGTGGAAAAACGGCCAGTACCACCATACAGATCAGGGTTGCCCAACTGGTTTTTGTCATGTTTTTCATCAGCGCACCTTGGGTGGGAACAAGCCCTGCGGTTTGACCGCCAATATGATCGCCATCAAAATATAAATCATCATGGCCGATACTGCGGGGGCTGCTGTCTCGGCTGCATTTTCGCTCATGACCAGTTCAAACAATGAGTCCAGAAATGACCGTCCCAATGTATCGATCAATCCGATCAGAACCGCTGCAATAAAAGCGCCTTTCATCGAGCCGATACCACCGATAATGATCACAACAAATGCAGTGATAATAATTTGCCCACCCATCCCGATAGTGGCACCGGTAATCGGTGAGATCAGCATACCTGCAAGGCCTGCCAGCATAGCGCCTAAAGCGAATACCAAGGCAAATAGCGTCTGAATATCAATACCCAGCGCAGACACCATCGTGCGGTTTGATGCACCTGCCCTGATAAGCATGCCTAGTCGTGTATAGTTCACCAACCAGAACAATCCCGCAGCCACAGCTAGACCTGTACCAATGATAAGCAGCCGGAAAACTGGAATATTCGCCCCTTCAAACAGCTCTATCTGTCCGTCAAGCCAAGCAGGCAGAGGTACGGTTATTCCCGCTGGCCCCCAAATCATATGGGCCAATGTATCCAGCACTAACAGCAGACCAAATGTTCCCAGCACATGATCAAGATGATCTTTATCGTATAATCTGCGTGCGACCAAAAGTTCGACGGCATATCCCACCAACCCTGTGAGCGGGAGTGCGACCAGAACTGCCCAAAGAAAATTGCCCAGAACAAATGTTAAAGACGCACAAATAAACGCCCCGATCATATAGATCGAGCCATGTGCAAGATTTACAAAGTCAAGAATGCCAAAAACAAGTGTCAGGCCGGACGCCACCAGAAACAGCAGCAACCCAAGTTGCAAGCCGTTTAATACCTGCACAAATAGAAGTGTATAATCCACGAGGGTAATTTCCGCTTGGCGTTACGTGAATATGGCCGGGTTATTTCCCCGGCCATATTAATATCAAAACCGTCTGAGTTTATTTCAGAGCACAATCTTTTGCATAAATATCCTGATGCGCATCATAAACCGTTTGTACGATTTTTGTTGTCCAGTTACCGTCGCTGTCTTTCACAACTTCACGTAGGTAATATGCCTGGATTGGCATATGGTTGTTGCCGTAAGTATATTCGCCGCGCACAGATGGATAGCTTGCTGATTTCATTGCAGCACGCATGCCATCCATATTTGTCAGATCACCACCAACGGCTTCCACGGCTGATTTTATCAGGAATATGGAATCGTATGCTTGGGCTGCGTAAAACGATGGGTAGCTGCCGTGTTTGGCACGGAAGTCTGCAACGAAGCGTTTGTTTTGTGCGTTATCAATCGTCGGATCCCATTGCTGGGTGAATTGTGACCCCAGAACATCAGTGAAATCGGCTGCCTGGAATTTTGGCAGTGACAGTGCATCAACGGTGAATGTTGTATAAAGCGGCAAGCTGTCTTTTAGACCCGCCTGTTGGTACTGTTTCATGAACGCACCACCGGCTTTGCCGGGGTAAAACACGAATAGGCCTTCAGCGCCTGATGCTTTGGCTTTCGCCAGTTCAGCCGAGAAATCCAACTGGGTTGGCCATGTTGTCATGTCCGTGCCCATAATTTCACCCTTAAAGGTACGTTTAACACCCGCAACCATGCCTTTACCTGCGGCATAGTTTGGCGCGATGATATAAATCGATTTCACACCCTTTTGGTTCAGCACTTCACCCATCGCCATTGGGGTTTCATCATTCTGCCAACTAGAGGAAAAGAAGTTTTCGTGACAAAGCTTACCTGCAACAGGACCCGGGCCTGCATTGGCTGTAATCAGAAATTTGCCTGCATCCAGTACGGATTTGCGCGACGCCAGTAAAACGTGGCTCCAGATATAGCCTGCAACAATATCGACATTGTCCTGTTTGACCAGCTTGTCCGTGACCTGCTTGCCCGTTTCAGGCTTAAATCCATCGTCGGCAAAAATCAGATTAATATCCAAGTCACCCATTTTGCCGCCCATATGCTCTATCGCAAGATTGACAGCTTTTTCCTGATCTTTGCCAATAACAGCTGCACCTGTAGTCAATGTGGTGACAAAGCCGATTTTCACTTCCGCTGCCTGTGCAAGGCTGGTTAGCATGGTTGCAGCTAACGCTGCCCCTAATAGTTTTTTCATGGTATTCCTCCCTAGAACCCTTATTTACTTTTGAACCCGTCCTAATTGGATAAAGAATTGATTATATCGCAGAACTATTCAAATAATGAACAGCGTATATAAAGAAAATCCTTTGTTCGGATGGCACATTAGCATCATAGTAGGGGGCATGTTGGAATATATCAATTCAATAAGCAATCCGTAAACAGACACTTTATCATCAACAAACGCCGCCTTTAATCGAAGCCACCAAAAATTTGGAGCGATCCTATAAAACGTACAATATCCTCTTTCATATGGAAAAACCCAAAGCGTGCGCAATTGGTGTTGTGTTGCATCTTTTCCATCTTCATGCGGGATGTCTTTGGATGAACTCCCATGGCTCTGACAAAATTGTACCTGCTATTCTACTGAGTTTATTCGCTATTGTTCTGTTCGATTTGATGGGGTTGATAATTAAGCACCTATCTGAAAATTATAACGCCGCCGAGTTAAGTACCTATCGCAACTTTTTTGGGCTGATACCCAGCGCGATTGCCCTATGGTCCTCTCGTCAATGGCATCAAAAAGGACGTATATTGCGGATGCGACAGTGGCGGCTTGCATGTCTGCGCGGTCTGATTACGACATTTGCACAATTTTTGTTTTATCTGTCACTAGGACGGCTGGCGTTTGCCACAGCTACGACCGTTACCTATTCCAACGCGTTGTTCATGACCGCCCTTGCAGTCCCTCTGCTTGGAGAACGGGTCGGAATTGCACGGTGGCTTGCTGTTGGTATCGGTTTTTTAGGTGTGGTTATGATCGTGGGGCCAACGGGTGACAGTTTTTCCTATGACGCATTGTTGCCGTTAGGTGCCGCGTTTCTATATGCGTTGTCAGGTGTAATGTCGCGAATGCTAGACCTTGATGTGCCAAGCCCGCTTATCAATCTCTATTCTACAGTTGTATCGTTTATGGGCGCGATAATGCTTACATTTATAGCGGGCGGCTTCTCGGCGTTGAACGATCCCGCGGATTTGGGGTGGATCTTCGCGATGGGGTGCCTTGGCGGATCGGCTGTGTTGGTGTTGGTCATATCATTTAGAATGACCGAGCAGAGCAATCTGGCACCGTTCAACTATTTCGGCATTCTAAGTGCATTTATCTTTGGTTGGATGTTTTTTGGCGAAACTCCGATTGATGATCTCTTTCCGGGGGCATTACTGATCATATTTGGCGGCCTGTTGATAATTTGGCGCGACCGGAGAGTGCGTCGCAATAGAGCGCAGAAATAGTGACGTTGACACAAATGAGTTAATAGAAAATAGCGATAAGCATAGCCATCAGGTCAGTTATTTTGGGTGCTGTTTTATATCTAGTTTTTTAACCTTCAAAGCAATGAAACTATACGCAAACCTTCCAAAATCGCTTCTTCGACAGAGCGGGCGCAAAGGCAATCCCCTATATGTATCGTGATCATACATTGATTGTATCAGTTCATTAAACTATCAATTTAAATAATTGACACTATTGGGGATTCCGCAAATGGATAAAAGGCATTTTCCGTGGTCACGGCTCCTATCGTCTTTACTGTTTATCCCCCTACTCATAAGCCTTTCGGCGTGCGGTGAAGCTGTTTACAACCAGATTGAGTTAATGCCGTCCCCTGAAATTTACAGAGACGGTGCAGTTGATCCTTTTCCGGATTTGAAGAAAGCTACCTTTGAGGAACAGACAAAGCTTTTTTACGTGACGGATCGCGAACCTGCTGCAATTGGAAAAGGCCAAACCTTCTATGCGAATGCACGTGGGCATTTGTTACGAGCAGGTACAGCCGACGTAAAAATATCACCGCCAGTTAATGATTGGGAAAGCATTAGGCAGATTACGATTTCAGCCGAGCGGGATAAAAAATACATACTCAAGGTGGCAAATACAGATGAAATTGGTGTACTGCCAATTAGCTTAACATCCTTTATAGACAATCCACCTGCTAAAAATACAATTGACCAAGCTGGGCGGGATTTTGCAAAGCAAATCGATAGGCAGCTTTCAATCTCTAAGAACAAGGATATTTTTATCTATATCCACGGTTACAATGTTGATTTCGATTATTCGGTATTGGTTTCGAAAGAGTTGCAACATTTCCTTGGCTACCAAGGTGCATTTATCAGTTACAGTTGGCCATCGACCCCAAATCGTTTTGCTTATTTCAAGGACGCAGAAACCGCCAATGCGACAAGGCGTAATTTGCGTGAACTGTTACAATTTCTATCAGACAACACAAAAGCTAGACGCATTCATCTTATAGGTTATAGTGCCGGTTCCCGGTTGGCATTCGAAGTTACATATCAAATCGCATTGATGAATAAGTTTAGAAATGGTTCCTCACCTGCAAAAAGCCCGCGTATTGGAAATGTCATACTGGTTGGAAGCGATATGGACCGCAACTTTTTTGGTCAAACTCTGACTGATGGGATATTGGATGCGGTGGATCACATGTCAATCTACATGTCAAAGTCAGACTCTGCTCTTAACATCTCAAAACTGTTTTACGGCGATCACAGACTGGGCCAAATCTGGGTAAACGATAGCCGCTCGAGCGAAGTGGAGCAAAGACTGATAAACATGAAGAAACTCTCACTTATCGATGTTTCAGAGGCTGAGAATTCCGCTACTGGCAACGGACATTGGTATTTTCGATCCTCACCGTGGGCGAGTAGCGATATCTTTGTCTCTATGCTTTATGGCTTATCTCCATCAACCAGAGGATTGGTTAGGCCTGAAGGTCAATCCATCTGGATGTTTCCGACTGATTACCCTGAACGGCTTTCTTCTGCACTGCTATCCAACTGAAAACGGTTATTGGGGCTGCTGTTTTGTCATATACCTTGCCCCATCCAGTATTGAATAGACGGGTCGTTTAGTGGCCTCTTCTATGGCCTTTGCATAGGGGGGTAAATTTCCACATTCCAATAGAAACGCACAGATATCGGGATCAGCTTTCAGCAATGACATCGCTTTTTCTATGGCTCCAGTTTCGATAGCCCGTGAATCAATTTTTTCTGACTGTTGATCTTTCGGCCTTAAGATTGCATCCGCAAACTCCGCACAATCGTCCATACCTATGATACGGACATCATTACGTTTAATCCCTGCCGCTTGCAATGCGGTGGCCCCCAGACTTTTGTATGATGCAGTCAGGATACCTATGGGGCGACTAGGGAATTTATCACGAATTCCAGCGTAATGTGATAGTGCTGACATCATCACAGGGATACCGACTGCACCGGATATACGATCTTGAACAGAAATCAAAAAACCGCATGTCGACACAATTCCGTATGCGCCTTCAGCCTCTAACTCTCTGGCAGCCTGACAGAATGCTTGGATCAGTTCTTCTTCCGGCAACCCATCCTTGACGATATCCAAACTACCGGCACCACTGACAACGCGTATGCGTGCCAGTGTGTCGTAGCTGTCTATATTGCCTGCATCGCCCAAAATTCTTGTGAATTTTGTATCCAGCATCAAGATACCAAGGAAAGGCCCTTCATCTTGTTCTTTAGAATTGCTGCGCGTCATTGTCATTTTAGAATTCCAAAATCAGAAATCACCTAGGCCTTTTTCGCCCAAACAAAGCCGGTGTTGCATACATCGGGAATTGGCTGGCCGCGACAAAGATACTTAGAAGCGGATTAATAGGCAAAACCGCAAGGAAAAGCGAAAGATTACGGTTGCCGAACATCAGGCCCAAAGCACTGGCGGTCTGCGGCGACGAAAAGCGCTGGCTGATCCAGCGCGTCACTATATTACCGCCAAGATTCAATATGATTGCCAAAAGCAAGACCGCAAAGGATTGCATGGGAGCATTACGTATATAATTAATAACCCCATCAAAAACAGGAAAGAGGAATAAGACCATAGACAAAGCAACTATGCCGTTAAAAACATGCGGGTTTCGTGCGATTGCAGATGCCCCGAACACAGCTTGCACCAGTATGCCAAGCCCAAAGCCGCCTGCAATCATCATTGTAATCCGTGATGCCATCGAAACCATATCAATGTCAGTTACAAAACCCGCCAAGGCGAAACAGAGGGGCCCAAGAATTGGTGATGCAAGAGTAGCCAGCAAGGTTACCTGTAATGTAATGCGGGCGTTATAACCCAATAACAAGCTCAGGCTAGTAGCGGAACTTAGTGGTGGGGTTGCTGCAAATACGATTAATAAAAGTACACCATTTTCATCCATATGGAGCATGCGCCAGAACGAAACCAAAATAAGACAAGTGATTGGCATGAATAAAAGAACAAGGCAGAACAGCAGTAATAATTTACGCACATCGACAAATTCGCGCATCACGTTTAACAGATCAAGCCGCGCGATTGCCAAACCCAATACCAGCGACACCAATAATGGAAGTACCGGGCGCAAGGCACTGGAAACTTGCGGTAACAGGGCAACTAAAAACAATCCTAATATCATCACCGACGATGACCGTTGCCCTATATAAGTCAGGATTCTTATCATTAATTATTGCTGCGAATGTTATCAGGCAGCCATGTCGCAAGTTCCGGCCAGACCACAAGGATAACAACCATCAAAAGCATCAATCCAACCATTGGGATAGCCGTTTTCGCAATATAAGAAATCTCATGTGTGGTCATGCCCTGCAGTACGAATAGATTAAATCCGATCGGCGGTGTCACTTGGGCGGTTTCAATCACCACAACAAGAAAAATACCAAACCAAATAACATCAATCCCGGCTTGGCGTATCATGGGTTCTACAATCGCCATTGTTAACACCACCGAAGACAAACCGTCCATGAACATTCCCAAAACAAGATAAAATACGGTAAGAACGGCGATCAAAACGATTGGGGAAAGGTTCATCGTGTCGATCCATGTCGCAAGTGCCCGCGGTAATCCGGTAAACCCCATTGCCAAAGACAAAAAAGCGGCCCCCATCAAGATGAGTGCAATCATGGCAGAGGTACGTGTGGCACCCATCAGACTGGCACTAAAGGTTTCCCAGGTCAGTGAACGTTGAAGCGTAGCCAATGCAAGTGAGCCCAACACACCCACAGCGGCTGCTTCGGTAGCTGTCGCCCATCCAAAGTACATTGATCCGATTACAGTGAATACCAACATCAAAACAGGTATCAAAAAACGGCTTTCAGAAAACATCTCCGATAGCGGCATTGATGGCTCCGGGGCGGGCCGTTCATCTTTACGTAGAAAATGCCATCCAATAATATATGCCATAAATAAGCTGGATAAAACCAACCCCGGCAATATTCCGGCCATGAAAAGCTTTGTAATAGACTCGTTGATGGTCACGCCATAAACAATCAAAGTCAAAGATGGGGGGATCATTAAACCAAGCGTCGCCGCCCCGGCCAATGTCCCGATTATCATATATTCCGGGTAACCGCGTTTACGCAGCTCCGGTATCGACATTTTACCTACTGTTGTAAGTGTTGCAGCAGACGATCCCGACACAGCGGCAAAGAGTGTACAACCAGCAATATTGGTGTGCAGCAATCCGCCCGGCAACCAACGCATCCATGGTGCAAGCCCGCGAAAAAGATCCTGTGATAATCGCGTTCGAAACAAGATTTCACCCATCCAAATAAACAATGGCAGGGCCGTTAATGTCCAACTGGAAGCACCTGTCCAGATTGTCGTAATCATAGCATCACCGGCCGGCCTTGTTGTGAATAGTTCCATACCAACCCAAGCGACACCCATAAGCGCCAGACCTATCCAGACGGAACTGCCCAGAAGTGCAAAAAGCACAAAAAGAAAAATTGCGGTTGCATAAAGTTCGGTCATTCTACTGCCTCGCCTTTAATGTTGCTTTTACCATTGATCAAAAGCCGGAAAAGATTATCCCACAGCGCAATTGCTAAGAGCGTTGATCCTATGGACATCGGTAGTTGAGGCAGCCAAACGGGCGTATATACCCATGCATCCCCGACATTAGCCCATAGCTCACCCCAATCTGTAGGCCATGTACCGAACATGCTAATGAATGCGATAAACCATTCCGGAACTTGGTCTTGCCCCTGCGTTCGATCATTCAGCATGTCGGACATGAAGTTTGTTTTCACAGCGTATCTTGCGAAATATGTGGCTGTGACGGCGGCTATCAGCATCGCATATGCATCCACCCACTTACGTGTGAAATTATTGATATTCAATAAAATCGAAACTCGGATATGGGCGCCGTTGTTTAGAGCATAAGCGAAAGCAAAGAATGACGTGGCCGCCATTGCATAACCTGCAAACTCGGTAGAGCCCTGAAAGCTAACACTGCTCCAGCGTGCAATCATTTGAAGTACGATGATCACTAAAATTATAACCATAAACACTGCAGCCAATACACCGCTGGCTAAATAAACGCGATCCAACAAGTGCCATACGGGTGTTAACAACCGCTTTCCTGTTGTGCGAAAAAAGAAACAAAGGGTTGCAAAAATTATAGGCATAACGAACAACCAAGCCCATAATGGAATGCCCAACAGTGATGCCCAATCATTCATTGTATTCTCCCCTTAAATCAACGCGGCCCTCTTTCTTAGAGGGCCGCGCAATAGTGTAAACTGAAATCAGTTAGCTTTGTATGCGTCAAGAATAGCTTGACCGTCAGCACCAACTTCTTTCAGCCAGTCATCAGTCATTTTTGCACCGATGGCTTTCAATTCAGCCAAGAAATCCGGGCTGGCCGGCTCCACGGTCATGCCGCCTTTTTCCAATTCCTCAAAGTAGAAGCTTGCAAGATCAGCAGATTTTTGTGCACAGGCCGCGCCGGTTTCGTCACCTGCTTTTTGCAAAGCCGCCTGAGTGTCTGCGTCCAATCCGTCCCAAACGCCTTTGTTTACCATCACATAATTGCGCGGCAACCATGCATTCACTTTGTAGTAGTGGCTTAGGTGTTCCCAAACTTTGCGGTCATAACCGGTTGATCCGGATGAGATGAAGGATTCAGCTACACCCGTTGCCAGTGCCTGGCTAAGTTCAGCAGCTTCAACCTGTACGGGGATCATGCCCAAACCTTCGGCGAATGTTGCCGTGGCAGAGTTATATGAACGGAATTTAACGCCCTTGGTATCGGCGCTGGAATTCACTGCCTTGTTGAAATAGAACCCCTGACCCGGCCACGGACATGTATAAATCGCAACCAGATTCTGGCCAGCCAGTGCTGCGTTCACTTTGTCCTTTGCCGCGGCCCAAAGCTTATCATTTTCCTCATAAGTCGTTGCCAGAAATGGCAGGTTGTCCCAACCCAGAATAGGGGCTTCATTCGCATGTGCCGACATGAAACGTTCGCCGATTGGTGCCTGACCGGTTTGAACGGCACGCTTTATCTCGCCACCTTTGAACAATGAGCCACCCGGATGCACTGTAATTTCCAGCCCGCCATTGGTGTATTCTTTCACTTTATCAGCGAAGATCACACCGTGTTCAGAGTGAAAATTTGTTGCTGAATAGGCCATTGGCATATCCCATTTTTCGGCCATTGCGGAACCCGCAAAACCTACAGTGGCCAATGTGGCGCATAATGTGATGTTTATTGTCTTCATTTTATTCTCCCTGGTTTTCATTATAGTCAGTTAAATTCGCCGATTTGCGGCATATGCAGACAAATCGGTATTCATTGGAGCGCCTGTCACAAGCTTTGCCAGCCA
>JAJFHY010000077.1 GCA_021775375.1 Amylibacter sp.
CACGCTGTTTCTATCACTGATAAGAGAGACATCTACAAGCTATACGACAAAGAGTTGGGCAAGGCAATTCGCGCGATACTGGACCCGGAAATCGAAACGTTGAAAGACATATTTCGTGACGCAGTTCGCGATGGCGACTACGACCCCAATTTTGCCCCGGAATGTCCCGAAGGCGGTGAGGGCCTATAGGCAAGTACACGACCGCGCTCCAATTGACACTCAACAATCCTTTCCAAATCACCCGGCAATGTATACGTCAGGGAACATGAATCGCGCACACACGAACCCCCAAGGCACTCCCCATTCGGTACTAGCAATAGGTCGCGACAAACTGATGAGATGTAATCGAAGAGAAGACTCGTAGAAATACCTGATGCGACATCTAAACCATTGACAAAGTTCAAAAATCCCAAATTTTGTAAACGCGACTGAATAGAACACACACAGGCAAAAATCCCCAAGTACCCCCTCCCCCTTCGAGAGTTCGCTGCAAGTGTTCGTCGAGAAAGTTTCCCTTGTTCGCCACTCGACAAGTGAGCATGCACACGTGAACTGCGATGCAATCGCGTTTGTTGTTCATCGCTTTTTCGTTCGCTATTCATCAAGACTTTTTCACGCACGACGGAATACTTTCGCGTGTAACCGAGTTGAAATGTATAAACACTCTTGAGAAGTAAAACACGCGCACAAAAAACAAAGGGAGAATAAGCAACGAACAACTCGCTGTTGAGTTGTTGAAATAGAAGCGCCGCCAGCAGAGCGCGAACTCCGCTGACGGCTAAGAACCGAACGCATAGCTAGATGCGACACGGCCCCTGAGTGCTGATTCTATATCAGCCCGTGCACGTCCTGCCATGCGTTCAGAGAGGAGCGCAACGCATGCGCATGGACACGAGAGCACGCGAAACCGCAGACACCATCCTGGGCGCATTCCAACAGCCCGAAACCCTACCAAAGGCACTAGCGCCAATATTCATCAGGCGCAATGATGACTTGCCCTGCCGCAAGTGGTCATGGCGGAATCAACTGCTAACAGCGCTCGCGGGCACTTCAGACGCGCGCGGCTACAAGCAATGGCAAGCGGTAGACCGCCAAGTCAAAAAGGGCGCGAAGGCGTTCTACATTCTCAGCCCGTGCACGAAAAAGATTGAGAAACCAGATACCGGCGATACGGCATACGCGGTAATCGGTTTCCGCGCAACGGCAGTCTTTCGCCTAGAGGATACCGAGGGCGCAGACATTCCAAGCGGTAACCCGGAACTAGACCGTTGGATTGCGGAACTACCATTACGTGATGTTGCAGAACATTGGGGCGTGACCGTCAGCACCTACAATGGCGAACCAGGCCGCGCACATGGCCGCTACGCGCACTCTGCGCAATCCATCGCGCTAGGTGTCCAGAACGTTGAAGTATTCCTGCATGAATTGATGCACGCGGCGGAGTACCGCTTAGGCAATGCGGTAGAACGTGGCCAACATTGGCGCAAGGAAACAGTTGCGGAGTTTGGCGCGGCGGTCCTCGCGGAATGCTTGGGGCTGGAACAAGCAAAAGACTTCGGCGGCGCGTATCGCTATATCGAATCCTATGCACAAGCCGCAGAGAAAACCGCTCAGAGCGCGTGCATGGAATGCCTAGACCGCATCTGTGAAGCGGTAGCACTCATTCTCGACACAGCGCAATCCTTGCAAGCCGAAAGGGTCGCGGTATGAGTGCACCCTACCCCACAAATCACACGCGCCCAGCAATGCCCGCTCCCGACTTCGATGCACTAGACCGCACCATCCTGGAAGGACGCAAGGCGCAGCAAGAATCAGACAACCCCTACTTATTCCGAACTGCCGCGTGGAGTGCTTGGCAATACGGATGGAACACACGCGACGCGGAAAGGGTAAGCGCATGAGAATCAACGGACGAAATGCACAATGGGAAAACTACAACACGCGGGACTTCTCCCGCGAAATGGAATGCGATTGCTGCGCCTACCCCTTTGATACTGGCGAGCGCGTGCTTGTACTTGAAGATGGGAACGGCGGCATCTACTGCGGCGAATCTTGCGCCCAGCACTCGACCGCCAGACGCGACCAACAACAACTCCAGAGCGCGGCACGTAGTATTGAGCGGGCAGCCGCTCGCCTAGTTGCCATCCAGACCGTAAAGGACCAGACACGATGACTACACTTTACGAAGAATACCGACCGCGTACGTTTGATGAAGTGATAGCGCAACCCAAAGCAATAGACCGGCTGCGCGTGATTGAATCCCGCAACGGATACGGCGGCAAGGCGTTCATGCTCAGTGGGGCAAGCGGCACAGGCAAAACAACCCTTGCCTATCTAATTGCCCAAGATGTCGCAGACACGTGCCATATTGAGGAGTTGGACGCGACACGCTTGAGTCCTGCCCGCTTGGAACAGATTGAATACGATTCTCAAATGCTTGGATTCGGCAAAGGTGGCAAAGCGTACATCGTGAATGAGTGCCACGGACTAGGAACGCCCAGCGCAACGCAATTGCTGAATACCTTGGAACGCATACCGCCGCACGTTGTTTGGATATTCACGACTACGGTGGAAGGACTCGCCAACTTCACGGACTTGGTACAAGGCACAGCGTTCCTTAGCCGGTGCATACAGGTAAAGCTCGCGCGGCGTGACCTAGCGCGACCATTCGCGGAGCGTTGCAAGGCAATCGCACTTGCCGAAGGACTCGACGGCCAGCCGGTAGAGCGATACGTCAAGCTCGCCCAGGATTGCCAGAACAACTTCCGTGCAATGCTCCAAGCTATCGAAGCTGGGGAGATGTTGGTATGAGCAACGACCAGAACACACCGCAGCCAAGAGGGAGCAAGCGCGTGGAGCGTCTCATGCGGATGGAGCAAGAGGCCAGCACGGCACGAAGTGATATTGCCGAGG
>JAJFHY010000078.1 GCA_021775375.1 Amylibacter sp.
GAGCCAAACTGTTGCCGCATTTACACGGCTTATTAGGTCTCGAAAGCAAGGGAACATATCCCGAAGAAACAGAATAAGCTTTCTTAACTTAGAGACCTTGGAGGGTACACAAATGAAAAAGTTTTTAAATGATGAATCAGGTGCTGTAACAGTTGACTTCGTAGTTCTGACAGCTGGTGCTGTTTTGATCGCGGTTGGTGTTGGTACAACATTGGCAGGCAAAGTGTCTACAGCAATCGGCGCTATCAGCCTTTAATAAAAAGATAGAATTTACTATCTATTTAAATTCAAAGGGATAGCCGCATAGTGGCTATCCTTTTTTGTTCCGACAGAATCTGATTGCAACCAATTTTGCGGACTACAAAGAGCAGTAAATATGTAAAGGGGTTAACATGCGTATAGTTTTTGCACTGGTATTAATATTTGGCGTCGCGCTTGCTGGAGGTGCGGTATATTTTGCGTCTCAACAATTTAATGCAAATGAAAGTCGAATTGCCGAGCTACGAAAAAGAGTTTCTAAAAATGTTGAGCTGGTCGATGTTTATGTCGCAGCAACTGAGCTGAAATATGGTCAACCTTTGACAAAAGATGATGTCAAAACCATAGAGTGGCCAATTAACAGTATTCCTGAAACCGCATTCACAAAGGCCGAAGACCTTTTTGGCCTAGAAGGTGAACTCGATACGCGTATTGTTATCCGTGTCGTGGATCCAGGCGAGATTTTACTTTCAACGAAAGTCACAAATTTAGGCGAAGATGTTGGCGTTGCTTCACGACTGGCAATGGGTATGCGCGCATTTACGCTGCGCGTAGATGTTGCATCCGGTGTATCAGGTTTTTTACGCCCAGGGGATAAAGTAGACATTTATTGGACTGGCGAAATCGACCGTGGTGAAAAAGTTACAAAACTAATCATGGACGGGATTTCATTGATTGCGATCGATCAAAGCTCTGAATCATCCAGCGCGGCACCTACAGTGGCAAAGACAGTTACTGTAGCAGTATCGCCAAAAACGGTTGCTTCTTTAGTGCAAGCCCAATCTACTGGTAAGCTTCTACTATCGTTACGCGGTGTGAATGATGAAACAACATCGGATTCAATTGAGGTCACCCAGAACGATCTTTTGGGCCGCCAGGAAGTCAAAGAAGAAGTCAAAGCAGTTGAAGAGGTTTGTACAATTAAAACACGTAAAGGTGCTGAAGTTATCGAAGTTCCAATACCGTGTTCTAATTAATTAACTACAAAATTTCTTAAAAAGAGTGCTTTACGCACTCTTTTTTTTTCTAATAACACTCGGAAAACAGTAGTTTTTATTTGGCATTATACTGAGTGTTGCGAGTTATCCACACTAAGTAAAACTAATAAATCATTGATTCTTGCAATAAAAACAGAAATGCCGCATGGTACATAAAACAATAATAAAAAAAATGACAATAGTGGTCAGAGAGGCAGATCACATGAGACTTACAAAAGTACTAGGCACGGTTATGACCGGGTTAATGCTTACAGCAGCATTACCTGCGAACGTAACATACGCACAAAATACACTAAAAATTATGCGCGGCTCAACGGCCAACGCAATATCTGTAAAATTGAACCGGGCGATTGTTATGGAGTCCGAACAACCTTTTGCAGAACTATCCGTTGCAAATCCAAGCATCGCGGATATTGCAACCCTTTCAGATAAAACAATCTACGTACTGGGAAAATCCCCGGGCCGAACCGTTCTGACGCTTCTTGGGCCAGACGGGAAATTAATCACTAATGTGGACGTTAAAGTTACGCCTGATCTATCCGAATTTAAGGAGCTATTAAAAGAGATCCTTCCGCGTGAGGCAATCCAGGTACGCTCTGCAAATGATGGTATAGTTTTAAGTGGAACCGTTTCAGGTGCTACTAAAGTCGCGCTCGCCATGGATTTGGCTGAACGTTACGCACCGGATAAAGTAACAAACCTACTTTCTGTTGGTGGCTCTCAACAAGTTATGTTGAAAGTTCGGTTTGCAGAAATGCAGCGTAGCGTTGCAAAAGCTTTAAGCTCCACAATTGGTATTTCAACGAGCGGCTCAGGAAAATTACAAGGCACATTATTGACAGGGAATGCGTTATCTCCCAAAGCCGGTACTTTGGGCCTTAACTTCACTTCTGGTGGCTTGGCTGTTTCGGTTTTATTGGAAGCTTTGGAAACCAAAGGTCTGTCCAGAACATTAGCAGAGCCAAATCTGATTGCATTATCCGGTTCGGAAGCAAACTTTCTGGCTGGTGGCGAATTCCCGATTCCGGTTGCACAGACAACCTCAACAGTCGGCGGCGATCCCGCGATTACTGTAGAATTTAAACCTTTCGGCGTTGAAATGAAGTTCATACCGACGGTGGTTGATGGTGACCTTATTAATCTGGTCATTGATACCTCTGTAAGCCAACTTGACCCTGACAATTCATTTACCTCAGGGAGTATACAGATCCCCGCCTTTAGCAAACGTCAGGCATCGACTGTTGTTGAAATGCGTGACGGACAAAGCATTGCAATTGCTGGCCTGCTACAAGACAGTTTCACCGATATGGCTGGTCAAGTACCATGGTTAGGCGATGTACCTATCCTGGGTGCACTTTTCAGAAGCGCAGAATATCAAAGCGAGCAAACGGAGCTTATTATTATCGTAACGCCGCATTTGATTAATCCGGTTGACGGCGACTCATTGGCGTTACCAACCGATAGGGTCAAGCTTCCAAGCGAAAATGACCTATTCTTGTACGGCCAAGTGGAAGGCGGCAAGAGAACGGTAAAACGCGGTACTGTAGCAGCACAAGACTTTACCGGGTCCTACGGTTATGTGATGGAGTAATAAAATGAAGATTTCCACCCTAACACTATCTGTATGCACGGTTTTACTAACAGCGTGTGGCGGTTCCGACTATATTTTGTTTCCTGACCATGAAATTCAACCAGATGTACGCAATGGCGCATTTGGGTCAGCGGTTGCAAATAATGTTGCAGTTCAATCAGGTCAAACTGGTGCAATGCTTGCAAATCTTACACGTAAATTCGCAAGTGAAGCTCCCGCTACGATCAATTTTGAATTCAACTCGTCTCAACTTGATGAACAGGCCCGCGTGGCCCTTCAGCAACAGGCAGCTTGGATCAAAGCTCATCCGCAAATCACCTTTACCGTTTACGGCCATACTGACAAAGTTGGCAGCCCGTCCTACAATAAAGGACTAGGTCAAAGACGTGCACGGAATTCAGTTAACTACATGATTTCATTGGGCGTAAGCCGTTCCAAAGTACGTGCGGTTGCTTCATTCGGTGAGACCAGACCCATTGTTTTAACAGATGGTCCTAATCGCCAGAATCGCCGCACGGTTACAGAAGTCACCGGTTTTGGAAAATCGGGTGCTAATGGCCAAACGCTTGATGGTAAATACGCTTTGGAAGTCTACAATCGCTATATCACATTGGAAAACCAAACTATTTTGACTGAAAAAGGTCAGGGCGATGTCGCACAATCGACAGTAGAATAGAAAATAGAAATGTCTTTAACGCAAAATTCAGTTTTGGCTCTGTTTATAAAGCAGAGCCAATACTGTGTGACTATTAAGTGCCTAAACTACGTACATTTTTCCCCATTCCCCGTAAAATAGCCACAATTCGCGTTTACACATATCTGGTGGAATTTTGTATCTTACGTCACAAACGCCGAAGGCACAGAGGAATGGGCAAAAAATGACAGTAACAGTAAAAGAAGAAGAAATAGAACCTCAAATCATCGAGGCATGTGCTATTGCACGTGATCTGGAAAGTTTTGACCTGCTGATTGAAGACCTTGAAAACAACCTTGGTGCTAACTGGGGTGGGTTGGATTTTGAAAATGCAGAAGATATTCTGCGTAGTTCACATGCGGATACCCTGAAGTTTATCACAATCGCACTGGATAAAACTGACGAAAAAGATTTAACCTTTGTCGATAATATCATAAATGCGGCAAAAGAACGTGATATTAAAGTGATTTTGGTCACACATGATCTATCAGCAATCTCATTGCATAAATTAATGCGCTTGGGTGCGAGTGATTTCGTCCCTTACCCTATTCCGGAAAATGCATTGAAGGATTCAATAGATCGTGTCCTGGCATCTCAAGAGGAAAGGGTCGTGATCAAAGAGGTATTTGTACTACCTGACGCATCACTTGCAAAACCGGACCAGCCAAAGCAAGGCATACTTCTGCCCATATACGGATCTTCCGGTGGTGTCGGTGCAACAACTTTTTCTACCAACCTGGCATGGGAAATGCAGGAGCTATTGCGCGAAAAAAACAAAACCGTCTGCATATTGGATTTCGATTTTCAATTCGGCTCAGTTGCTACATATTTGGACGTTGCCAAGAATGAAGCCGCGTTTGAATTGATCTCTGACGTCAATAATGCGGATAGTGAATCGTTCAAACAAGTTATTTCAATGTATAAAAACAAATTAGCGGTATTACCTTCACCACAAGATGCCGTTCCACTTGAGTTCATTGGCCAAGAAGAAGTCAAAACCCTTATTGATCTTGCAAGGTCATGCTATGATGTGGTCATAATCGATGTTCCAAGAACGCTTGTTAGCTGGTCTGAAACCATTCTGAATGAATGCGAACTGTTTTTATGTCTTGTTAATCTTGATATGCGTTCTGCGCAAAATGTACAAAGATTTATGCGTACATTGAAAGCTGAAGATCTGCCATTTGAAAAAGTGCAATTCGTTTTGAACCGCGCGCCTAAAATGACAGATTTAAGCGGGAAATCACGTTTGAAAAGCATGACGGAATCATTAGCAATCGAATTGCGTTGGCAGCTGTCGGATGGCGGCAAACAAGTGCCTTCAGCAGGTGATCATGGCGCTCCATTAGCAGAAGTGTCCCCAAAGAACCCACTACGCAAGGATATAGCTAAGATTGCAGAAACGTTTGTAGAACTCAGTGAGAATGAACAACAAGCAGCAACAGCAGAGTAAGTGTAATGTTTAAGCGATATAGCAAACCCGCCACAAAAAAACCGACATCAATTAAAGATACGGCACAACCAGCCGCAAAAAAACCTGTCGCTGATATTTCGATCGAAAAGCCGAAAGATGTTTTACCAACCATCGCACCGGTTGTGGCACCCGTGAGTTCAGATGATCAGGTGAAAGATCAAAAGCGCAAAGACCGGTTGATTGATGTTCGCATGCAGATGCATAAACGGTTACTGGAGACTTTGAATCTGGCAGCCATCGATAAGGCAACAGAGTCAGATCTTCGCCGTGAAATTTCAGCCGTAACCATAGACGGTTTGCAGGAAATCGGTATCGTTTTAAACAAAACGGAACGCGACCATCTTGTTCAGGAGTTAGTAGATGAAGTCACAGGTCTGGGTCCATTAGAGCCTCTATTGCGTGATGACGACATCGCCGACATTCTGATTAATGGCCATAAACAGATCTTCATTGAGAAAAAAGGTAAATTGACATTATCAGATGTCCGTTTTGCCGACGAAAAACATCTTTTACGTGTAATTGATAAAATAGTGTCCGCGGTTGGCCGCCGTGTTGATGAAAGTAATCCTTACGTTGATGCGCGACTGCAAGATGGGTCTCGGTTCAACGCAATCGTCCCCCCTATCGCTGTAGATGGCGCATTGGTATCCATTCGTAAGTTTAAAAAAGAAAAACTAAGCATTGATCAATTGGCAGCATTTGGTGCCTTTACGGAAGAAATGGCCGCTTATTTGCAAGCAGCAGTTGCGACACGCCTTAACATTATCGTCTCCGGCGGTACTGGTTCGGGTAAAACGACAACTTTGAATGCTTTGTCCAGCTTCATCGCGAATGATGAACGCATTGCAACAATCGAAGATACGGCAGAATTGCAGCTGCAACAAACTCACCTGGCGCGAATGGAAAGCCGTCCTGCCAGTGTGGAAGGTACGGGTGAAGTGACCCAGGAGGACTGTTTGCGCAACGCTTTGCGGATGCGGCCGGATCGCATTATTGTTGGGGAGACCCGCGGTAGCGAAGTGCTTGATATGCTTCAGGCGATGAATACTGGTCACGACGGCTCTATGACGACAATTCACGCCAACAATGCACGTGACGCAATTGCGCGTTTGGAAAATATGATTGCGATGACTGGTGTTGATTTGCCTATTTCAGCATCTCGGTCACAGATCGCATCAGCGGTCAATCTGATCGTTCAGGTAAAACGTCTTCAAGACGGCTCTCGCCGCATGACTTCTGTGACAGAAATTGTCGGTATGGAAGGCGGGATTATTTCCATGCAGGAAATATTTAAATATGAAATCCACGGTACAGGAGAAGGCGGCAAAATACTTGGAGATTTCACACCAACTGGTATGCGATCAAATTATGCCGACCGCTTCAAACAATGGGGTTATGATTTGCCCGCAAGTATTTATACGAAAACAGCAGCACAATAGGACGATAAAAAATGTCAACCGCCATACTTCTTGGTCTTCTTTTCTTCGGTGTTCTACTGATCATCGAGGGCCTATACCTTGTCGTCTTCGGAAAAAGTATCAAACTGAATTCACGCATGAATCGCAGACTGGCTTTACTGGAACAAGGCAAGGGTCATGAGGAAGTTTTAAATACGCTTCGCAAAGAGCGTGAACAACATGCGAAATCAAAAAAAGTACCACTACTGTCAATATTGGGCAACAAAGCCAGCAAAGCAAATATAGCGTTTTCTCCAAAAGCTTTGATGATGATTATGGGGTTCGTTGCCATTTCCATTTTTGGAATCGTATTCGCCATGACGGATATTGACCCTCTTATTATCTTGCTTATTTCAGTGGGAATGGGCGTTGGTGGTGTCTTTATCTGGTTAAATAATAAAGCAAAAGCGCGATTGGCATTATTCGAAGAACAATTGCCAGATGCAGTTGAACTTATTGTGCGCTCTTTGCGTGTTGGGCATCCCTTCTCCAGTGCGATTAACGTGGTGGCCCAAGAAATGGCCGATCCGATCGGAACAGAGTTCGGCATGCTTGCTGATGAAGCAACATATGGCCGTGATTTAATTCTGGCACTGGAAGATTTGGCTGATCGAGTTGACGTGCAGGATCTTCGCTTCCTTACTGTTGCGGTTGGCATTCAATCCCAGTCAGGTGGTAACCTAGCAGAGGTTCTGGATGGTTTGGGAAAAGTGATAAGGTCGCGCTTTAGACTGTTCAGACGCGTAAAAGCAATTACTTCTGAAGCTAAGTTTTCCGGCTATTTTCTGTCAGCATTCCCGGCTGCGGCCCTAATGGCTATTTTGGCAATCAAGCCGGATTATTATGATGATGTAATGGAAACTGCAGCCTTTATCCCTGCATGCATTATTGTTGGCCTGATGATGGCACTGAATGTGGTGATTATGAGAGCCATGGTTGATATTAAGGTTTAAATGTTATGAGTGGAATGATCGAAACACTAACTTCATTACTGGGCCCTTCAGGCCCGATATTGGCATTAGGCGCGTTTGGCCTTTTAATGGTCACTCTTACATTGCCTTTTATTCTGGTTAAAAAGAAAGACCCCTTTGACAGAATACAGTCCCCTAACCAATTTCAAGCACCAACAAAAGCAACGAATACACCAGCCCTTAATTTGCGCCAAGCAAAGAAAAAAGGGCCGAATTTAGATAAATTCGCTACGTTCCTAGAGCCGCAAAACGTTGAAGAATTCTCTAAGCGCAAGCTTAATCTTCTAAGAGCGGGGTATCGGTCAAAAGATGCAGTTCGTAATTTTCATTTCATACAGTTCGCACTGGCCATTATTGGTATGATAATCGGTGGCGTATATGTTATGTTTTTCTCAACGGATACGGAACTTACAGATCATTTGCTAAAAGGTGCAGTACCTGCTGGTCTTGGGTATTACTTGCCGATCTATTGGGTAAGTAGCCGCTCGGGCAAACGTTTAGCTGAACTTGAAGGCGGTTTCCCCGATAGCTTGGACTTAATGCTTGTATGTATCGAAGCCGGTCAATCACTGGATCAAAGTATTGCGCGTGTAGGTAAGGAATTAGTTCACTCTTACCCACAGCTTTCAGATGAATACCTGATAATTGCCAATGAAATGCGTGCGGGTAAAGACAAGCCGACTGTTCTAAAAGATTTTTCAGAGCGTGCCGGTGTCCCGGATATTAAATCATTTGTTACCGTTTTGGTACAATCAGCTGCATTCGGTACTTCCATTGGCGATAGTTTACGTGTGTATGCGGCTGAAATGCGCGATAAACGGATTATGCGGGCTGAAGAAAAAGCAAATAAACTTCCTACAAAAATGACTCTTTGTACAATGTTGTTTACGGTGCCGCCTCTTATGGTTCTATTGGTTGGTCCGTCTGTATACCAAATCATGCTAGTTCTAGGATAACGATTGGTTCACACCGTGTCAGATGCAAAGCGAAGAAATCTGGTTCTTGCTGCAATCACCACTTGTTTTCTTTTCGCATGCACCCAACCCCAAGCCACGCCACTAACAGCCCTCGGGGAAGGTCCCAATGCACCTTCTGATGCGGACAACATCTCCGAGGTAGTAGATGGTTTAATTGTGGGTCACAGATTAATGGCGGCGGGTGAATACGAACTTGCTTTACGCGCATACACGCGCGCAGCCGGGGAACAAGGGTTAAATGCAGATGTGCTAAGTGCTCTTGGATCTGCGAATTTAAAACTCGGACGTCTTGGTCAAGCCAAGAAACTGTTGAAAAGCGCGGTTGAGAAAGACCCGAAATTTGTTCCGGCATGGAACAATCTTGGTATTGTTTTGTCCAGTGAAGGCAATTTACGTGAAGCAAAGCGTGTCTTTCAGCTCGCATATGGCTTAGATAATGGAAATTCTGAAGTAATTCGCACAAATCTTACCAAAATTATCGCAAAGATAGAAAATTCAAGCTATACTGTAGAGAATAATAAAAACGAATTCGATTTGGTCAGGCGCGGAAACGGTAGATATTTACTGTTGAGGACAGCCAATTCGGACTAGAGCAGAAACAGGATACAGGCGATGCGGACTCCATTATGGAATGTAGTTTGTTTGGTTAGCGCAGTCGGGTTGGCGGCGTGCGACCAGATGGACGGATCATCAAAAGAGAACCCCGAAAAAAGTGCTATAAATGTAGTTGATGCAACCAATCTAAATGACATCATGTTAACGGTTGCAGACCCGAATGAGGCAGTAACCTACTTTAGAGGTGCGTTAGAAAAAGATCCGGATCGTATTGATTTACAACGCGGACTTGCAACATCTTTAGTTCGGGACAAACGTGCGACAGAAGCTCTGCCTGTTTACAAGAAAATACTTGAACATAAAGATGCAAGCAATGATGACCACATTAATTATGCTGATGCCTTGATACGTACCAATGATTGGAAATCGGCAGAAGCAGAGCTCAACAAAGTACCCCCAACCATTGAGACGTTTAAACGTTACCGGTTGGAGGCGATGATTGCAGACTCCCAAAAGAAATGGAAAAAAGCGGATAGTTTTTATAAAACAGCGTCTGAACTGACTACACAACCGGCAAGTGTTTTAAACAACTGGGGCTATTCCAAGTTATCACGTGGAGATTACAAAGGCGCCGAAGACCTATTCATGGAAGCTATTTCCTATGACCCCAAACTATTTACGGCCAAGAATAACCTGGTGCTGGCCCGTGGATCGCAAGGAAACTATGTGCTCCCCTTAATTAAGGCATCACAGGAAGAACGTGCATATCTTTTATACACTTTGGGTCTGACAGCAGTTAAAAAGGGTGACAAAGCAGTTGGCCGCGGCCTGATTGAACAGGCAATTGAAACCCACCCAAGTCATTTTGACGCCGCAGTACGTAGCCTAGAGGCATTGAGTTAAGGAATACATAATGCTTCATTTACCCAGTTACATATTATTGATACCGGCAATTCCTATCTGCATTTGGGTTGCTTGGAGTGATATGAAATTCATGCGTATACCCAAGGTCGCATGTTATGCCTTATTCATCAGTTTTCTGATAATGGGGCCTCTTATGTTTGATATGCAAGAATATGGCATTAGAATAGCGCAGGGTATTGTCATGTTGATCGCTGGTTTTTTCATAACAAGCATTGGTCTAGTGGGCGGTGGAGACTCGAAATTTGCAGCTGCAATGATGCCCTATATCGCACTTATGCATATTTTCCCGTTCCTTTTCATTATAGCTATAATGTCGTTCTTTTTCATAGCTTTACATAAGTTAATAGGCATCACCCCAGGGATTAAAAATTACGTCAAAGATTGGGAGTCCTGGAATTCAAAAGGGAAGTTTCCATTCGGTGTAACTCTGGCAGGAAGTTTAATCGCTTATCTTCTTTTGAATATATGGTATTCCTGAAAAAGCCTAAATTAAGTCACATTTCTGCTCGTATAATTTACTTTTATGTTTCCAAACAGATTAACTGTGTGTGATGCAAAGGGGATATTTAATGAATATGCATTCGAGGATTGCATTGGCACCACTTGAGCCTAACTCGTTAGAGGATATAGGCCTTCCAACCGTGTTTGTGCGTGAAATTTTTATAAAGACTGTATTTCGGAAAAACCTCGAGTCAGTTAGTGATATGGCTAAAGAGCTGTGTGTCACTGTTCCTATCATAATGGAATTGATCGATATGTGTCGCACCCAGAAGTTAATCGAGACTTTGGGTACCGCCGACAGCGGAATGGCATCCCAGATGCGTTATAAAATGACGGAAACGGGGAAATCACAGGCTTTGCTTGCATTACAGCAATCTGAATATTTTGGCCCAGTACCCGTACCTATGTCTGATTTTGCAGCACAGGTTGAACGACAAACTATCCGTAATGTCGGTATTACAAAAGAAAAACTTGAGGGGGCAATGGGTCACCTGATCATCCCGGATAACTTGCTTAACCAAATCGGGCCTGCTGTTAACTCTGGTAAATCAGTTTTGATGTATGGCCCACCCGGTAATGGTAAATCATCTATTGCAAATGGCATCCGTGATGCAATGGGCGATAAAATATTTATCCCCCGGGTTTTGGAATATGCTGGCCAAGTTATTTCAGTATATGACCCTGTTGTTCACTCATCCGCTGAAAATGCTGCGGATGACGCAAGCAGCCTACGTCGTGTAGGTGGCAGTTTTGACAGACGTTACGTTCAATGTGATCGCCCTACGGTAATCACCGGCGGCGAACTGACCCTTGATATGCTGGAGCTGAAGTATAATCCGAATTCCAAAACCTATCAGGCCCCATTGCAGTTAAAAGCTGCAGGCGGCGTGTTTATCGTAGATGATTTGGGGCGACAGCAGGAATCTCCGCAGGCACTTATCAACCGTTGGATTGTTCCAATGGAAGGTGGCGAAGATATTCTAAGCCTACAATCGGGTGAAAAATTCACGGTTCCATTTGATACATTGGTTATTTTTTCAACCAACTTCCATCCAAACAAAATATTTGATGGTGCCGCCTTGCGCAGGATTTTCTTTAAGATCCTTATTGAGGCTCCTAGCCGTGAAGATATGCTTAAAATCTTTATGTTGGTGGCAAAAACAAAAAGATTCACTTTGGATAAAGAAGCTTTGGTTTATTTATTCGGGGCAAAATACGATGAGGTAGAGCATAAATATGCTGCGTACCAAGCACCTTTCCTAATAGATCAGATGGGCACAATTTGCGAATATCAAGGTTTGCCACGCGCAATGACACCTGACTTAATCGACCAAGCTTGGGCCAATATGTTTGTAGCTGACAGCGATATTGAAAGTTAAGTTTTAAAATTTACAGTGTTTTGCACATTATGTGTCGATTGCTATCATGGATTGTATTGGTTCAAATTACTATCCATAAGAGCTGAGCATCAAATAAATACAAACTAAACACGCATTAATTTTATGTGATTAGTTATAATTATTACGTTATTACAAATATAACAAAGATCGTAAAAACCTTACTGAACGATCACCAATATAAAGACGGTCGATGAAACAAAAAAATTTATTCAGAGGGCTTGTAAGAATCTATCTTAACTATCAAATGTCTAATAACGCGCTCTATTTCGGGCGCGTTACCACCCTGGCTGATAGTTGGCCAAGTAAATGAGTTATTGTTTTGCGTATTGCTGACTATCAGCTTCACCAAATACAACTCGGTACCGACAATGAATTAAGCCGTTAAACCTTCTGGTTCCGGCAGGCTATTTGCACGACAGCAGGCCGTAACGGCATTTGCCAGAAGACATGCAATAGTCATTGGCCCAACACCGCCGGGAACTGGCGTTATAGCACCGGCTTTTTCCACCGCACTAGCAAAATGAACGTCCCCGACCAATCTGTTTTTACCGTCACCTTTTTCAGGGGCCGGGATGCGGTTTATGCCAACATCGATAACCGTGGCCCCTTCCCCAATCCAATCACCCGTAATCATCTCGGGCCGGCCAACTGCGGCCACTAGAATGTCGGCGCTACGGCATACACTTTCAATGTCTTTCGTGCGGCTATGCGCGATTGTAACGGTGCAGCTGTCTTTCAATAGCAAAGCAGCCATTGGTTTGCCAACGATGTTCGATCGGCCAACAACGACAGCATTCATACCTGACAGGCTACCATGATGATCGCGTAACATCATCAAACAGCCCAAAGGTGTACAAGGCACCATTGATTTTTGCCCAGTGGCCAACAGTCCTACATTTGAAATATGAAAACCGTCCACATCTTTTTCAGGAATTATAGAATTGATCACCAACTCTTCGTTAAGATGGTCCGGCAAAGGCAGTTGGCACAAAATTCCATGTACTGCTGGGTCATTATTCAGCTGATCAATCAAAGACAACAAATCCGCTTCAGAGGTATCCGAAGGCAACTTATGCTCATAGCTGTTCATACCGACCTCAACAGTCGATTTATTCTTGTTACGTACATAAACTTCGCTGGCTGGATCAGCACCTACCAGCACAACTGCTAAACCGGGTGTGATCCCGTGCTCTTTTTGCAAACGCTGCACATGAACAGTTACTTTTGCACGAACTCTTGCGGCAAATTCTTTGCCGTCGATGATTTTAGCAGTCATTTCATTTCCTTTTGTCTTATAATCGGTCGAAAAGGCCGCGCTGAAAACAGGCGGCCTGTAACTAAATGTTTAAAGGCAGAACGCCTATTGATAAAGACCGCTTTAGAACAAGCCGTCAATCTGGCCTTCGTCGTTAATAAAGATGCTTTCAGCACTTGGAACCCGTGGCAGACCGGGCATTGTCATGATCTCGCCGCAGATCGCGACCACAAAACCCGCACCGGCACTGAGGCGGACTTCACGCACCGGCACCGAGTGGCCCACAGGCGCACCGCGCAGGCTTGGGTCTGTGCTAAAGCTGTATTGGGTTTTGGCCATGCAGATCGGCAGATTACCATAGCCCTGCTCTTCCCATTGACGTAGTTGATCACGGATTTTCTTATCCGCAATAACCTCATCAGCGCGGTAGATGCGCTTGGCGATGGTTTCAATTTTCTCCATCAATGGCATCTCATCACGATATAAAGGTGCGAACTGGCTGACACCGCTGTCCGCAATTTCCGCCACGCGTTTAGCCAGATCAGCAGAACCTTTTGAGCCAAATTCCCAATGTTGTGACAGGATCGCTTCCGACCCTTGGGTCTTGGCATAGTCTTTTATGGCTTGTACCTCTGCGTCCGTATCAGTCACAAAGTGGTTGATTGCTACCACCACAGGGACACCGAATGATTTCAGGTTACCGATATGACGGCCCAAGTTGGAACAACCATCGTTGACGGCTTTGATATTCTCGGTACCTAAATCAGCCCGTGCAACACCGCCGTTCATTTTCATCGCGCGCACAGTTGCAACCAGAACCACACAATCAGGTGCTAGGCCCGCTTTACGACATTTGATATTCATAAATTTCTCGGCACCCAGATCGGCACCAAATCCGGCTTCGGTGACCACATAGTCAGCCAGCTTCAAAGCTGTTTTTGTTGCAACAACCGAGTTACAGCCATGCGCGATATTAGCAAACGGACCACCGTGGACAAAGGCCGGATTGTTTTCCAGTGTTTGCACCAGATTGGGTTGCATCGCCTGTTCCAGCAAGACTGTCATGGCCCCGTCAGCTTTGATGTCGCGGCAGTAAATCGGCGAGCGGTCACGGCGGTAAGCCACAATAATGTCACCAAGACGTTTTTGCAGATCTTCCAGATCATTTGACAGGCACAAGATCGCCATCACTTCAGAGGCAACGGTAATGTCAAATCCTGCTTGACGTGGAAAGCCATTCGAAACCCCGCCCAACGAGGTTACAATGTCACGTAAAGCCCGGTCGTTCATGTCCACAACACGGCGCCAAACAACACGACGTTGGTCTATTTCCAACTCATTGCCCCAATAGATATGATTGTCGATCATTGCAGACAGCAGATTGTGGGCAGATGTAATCGCATGGAAATCACCTGTGAAGTGCAGGTTCATATCTTCCATTGGCACGACTTGCGCATAACCACCGCCCGCAGCGCCACCTTTCATACCGAAACATGGGCCTAATGAGGCTTCACGAATACAGATCGCGGCATTCTTACCTATAGCATTCAGGCCATCCGCCAAGCCAACGGTTGTAGTTGTTTTGCCTTCACCCGCAGGTGTCGGGTTGATCGCAGTAACCAATATCAGTTTGCCGTCTTTTTTACCCACTTGAGCCTTGATGAATTCAGCGGAGACTTTTGCTTTATCATGACCAAATGGCAGCAGATCATCTGACGGAATGCCAAGCTTCTCACCTATTTCTTGAATAGGGCGTTTCTTCGCTTCGCGGGCAATTTGGATATCGGTCTTGTATGACATGTCATTCAACTTTCGTATGGACTACAGCGTGGATGCTTCTTCTGCGCCTTTATGGAGCAATACTACGACTCCTCATGGTAAGAAAACCGACACTATCAATGTCATTTTCGCCGTTCAGTGATATTTACACATGCAATAGGAAACTTGTGATCGCACTGCATAAAAAAGGCCCGCAAATATGCGAGCCTTTTTAAGCGTTATATGCCTTTAAACCTAAGTCGGCTCTGGTTTCAGATCACCGGCAGGTTTCGCTTTTGGTTTCTTCTTGGTCTTAGGAACTGCCGTTACACTTGGTGCAGAACCGCTATCTTCTTCGTCGTCATCCTGACCACGGTTTAGCGGTTTCCCTGCGATCACTTTTTTGATCTCATCACCAGTTAGAGTTTCATATTCCAACAGCCCTTCGGCCAAACGCTTCAGGTCACGTTTCTTTTTAGTCAAAATGGAAACAGCGGTTGCATAACCTTCATCGACCAACTTGCGCACTTCCTCGTCAATTTTGGCCTGCATTTCAGGTGAAGCACTGGTGCCGTTACCTTGCGGCCCCAAATAGCTTTGCTGCTCGGATGAGTAATTTATATTGCCCAGCCGATCTGACATACCAAATTGCGTAACCATGGCGCGGGCAATATTAGTGACCTGCTGTATATCCGAGGATGCCCCGGATGTTACATTGTCCTCACCAAATGTTAGCTCTTCTGCTACTTTACCACCCATCGCCATAGCGATTTTGGATTTATATTTGGTTTTGGTTACAGATAAAGTATCACGCTCTGGTAATGACATAACCAAGCCCAATGCACGTCCACGTGGTATGATAGTAGCTTTGTGAATTGGGTCATGTTGCGGCACATTTAACCCCACAACCGCGTGGCCCGCTTCGTGGAATGCCGTTAACTTTTTCTCGTCCTCGGTCATAACCATAGAGCGACGTTCAGCACCCATCATCACCTTGTCTTTGGAATACTCAAAATCTTCCATCGTCAAAAAGCGTTTACCTGTGCGTGCCGCCATTAAAGCTGCCTCATTCACAAGGTTTGCTATGTCCGCGCCGGAAAACCCGGGCGTACCACGTGCAATGATGCGCAGATCCACATCCGGGCCAAGCGGGGTTTTGCGAGAGTGTACAAACAGAATTTTCTCACGTCCCTTGATATCGGGTAGCGGAACCTGCACCTGACGGTCAAACCGACCTGGGCGCAGTAGAGCCGGGTCTAGAACATCAGGACGGTTTGTTGCCGCCAGAAGGATCACACCTTCATTGGCTTCAAACCCATCCATTTCGACAAGCAATTGGTTCAATGTTTGCTCGCGCTCATCATTCCCGCCGCCATAACCGGCACCGCGATGGCGGCCAACAGCATCAATCTCATCGATAAAAACAATACATGGTGCGTTCTTTTTGGCCTGCTCGAACATATCGCGCACACGGCTGGCGCCAACACCGACAAACATCTCCACAAAATCAGACCCCGAGATGGTAAAAAACGGAACCCCGGCTTCACCGGCAATGGCACGCGCCAAAAGGGTTTTACCGGTACCGGGCGGACCAACAAGCAAAGCCCCTTTCGGGATCATCCCGCCAAGACGGGAAAATTTCTGCGGGTTACGCAAAAATTCAACGATTTCCTCTAGCTCTTCTTTGGCTTCATCAATACCTGCAACATCGTCAAATGTTTTACGGTCTTCATTTTGGTTCAATAGCTTTGCTTTGGATTTGCCAAAACCCATAGCCCCACCACGTCCACCACCTTGCATACGGTTCATAAAGAATATCCATACACCGATCAGTAAAAGAAACGGTAATATGAACGAAATTGTGCTCATAAAGCTAGATTGTTCCTGTGCTTCTGCCTTAACGTCAATATTCGCGGCCAGCAGATCACGTGTAACGTCCAATTCAACCGGCTTCACCGTTTGGTATTTTGTGTTACTGGTATCATTGCCAATGGCGTAAATTTTTTCACCATCCAGAACAACACTACGAATTGAGCCACTCTCAACTTTTTGCATGAAGTCTGAAAATTTGATGTTAGATCCCGTTTGATTTTGGGGATTGTCGTTAAAGACGCTGAACAATCCGATCACGAGTAAAAAGAGCGCGATCCATATAATAAGATTTTTAGCGTTACCCAAAGGTTTTCTCCTGTTTATGTCGGCAGGTGCCGACTCGCTTAATGCGATGCTTCACTAACATAATGCTCTTTCACGGTTATTCAACGTGAAACGACGTTACAATAAAACTGATCAAGATCATTTTTCAGAGATATTTTGACAGGCCCGTTAATACCAGCAAAAGGCGCAGATACAACCTTATCTCCAACCCAAGCAGCTGGCATTTGAAGTAAAATATCACGTAGAATACCCAAATCCCGCCAGTTTTTCACTTGTAAAATACCTTTTTCATTCAATGGGCGAATTTCGGCACCCTCGATACTCTGATCACACGAAACGGTCCAACGACCATCAAAAAGGCCGCTTAAAACGTTTTGCGGCATCATGCCTACAATTTCACGCATCACAATGACTTGTTTAGGCGTGACCACTTTTATGAAACATCCTGCCAAAGTCTGCGAATTCCCTTGCCTTAACAATCCATAAACTTCCTTCAAGGATGAAAATCTGGGCCTGTAATGTGCACCCGAGACCCATCCCAAGACATAACTTAGCACTCTATACTGGATATCAATTGGTTCTGATTGCAATGTCTCCAAGTCAATCGAAACCGCTCCAAACTGGCTTGGCTCACAGCATTTACGAATGCACCGTTGCGTTATTTTTTCCAAAGCCGCTCTGGTCGCCTGCAAGTTTTCAGCCGTACCGGCCAAACGATCAAGATCAAGGCCCAACTTGGCAAGTTCAGGCATAGCTTTGCGCAATTTTACCCGTTCAAAACGATCATCATCATTTGACGGATCATCCACCCAACGTTGCCCTGACGTCTTTAAATAGTCGCGTAGATCACCACGTGTTACACCCAATAACGGACGTACCCAAACGGGATTTTCACCGCTGATTGGTTTCATTCCGGATAAGCCATCCACGCCGGAGCCACGCGCCAAACGCATCAGAAAAGTCTCGGCTTGGTCATCACGTGTGTGGCCCAATGCGATTGTTTCGATGCCTAATTCCCGTGCCCAGTCGGTTAACAATGATTTACGTGCACTGCGCGCAGCGTTTTGTAAATTACCCTGCCCATCCCAATCTTCCCAACTTAAAATCCGATGAGAGA